>CANCKV010000417.1 GCA_947378615.1 Chitinophagaceae bacterium
ATAAATTTACAATGAACGCAAAAATTACAGGAACTGTAAAGTTCTTTAACGAAGAAAAAGGTTTTGGTTTTATCAAGCATGATGATTCTAACAAAGAAACTTTCGTACATGCTAATGGTTTAATCGACCAAATCGAAGCAAATGACAAAGTTGAGTTTGACGTACAGGAAGGTCGCAAAGGTTTAAATGCTGTAAACGTTAAACGTGTAGTATAAATCTATTAACTTTCAAGATTTTAAAGGGCTGTGATTTATAATCACAGCCTTTTTTATGAGTAAAACAAAGCTAATAGTACCATAACAGGTAAAGAATATTTTAAACAAAAAATAGGTTATATGAGTGAATTAATGCAAAAACTAAATGAAACAGTCGCATTTATTAAAAACCAAGTCGATACAAATGCAACTGTCGGAGTGATATTAGGAAGTGGTTTAGGCAATTTCATTGACGAAGTTGTAATAGAAAAAGAAATTAATTACAAGGACATACCTCATTTCCCTATCAGCACTGTAAAAGGACATGGAGGAAAACTAATTTTAGGCTCCATAAATGGCAAGAAGATTTGGATAATGAGCGGCCGTTTCCACTTTTACGAAGGCTACACCCCACAACAAGTCACTTATCCTGTAAGGGTACTAAAATTATTAGGAGTTGAAAAACTTTTATTGTCTAATGCAGCAGGAAGTGTAAATCCGAATTACGAAGTGGGTGATTTGATTATTATTAAAGATCATGTCAGTTTTTTCTCGGAAAACCCACTTATTGGTCCAAACATTGAAGAATTAGGGCCACGTTTTCCTGACATGAGTGAAGCCTATAGCAAAGACATCATCAAATTAGCGAAATCTATTGCTGAAAAACATCAGATAAAAGTTCAAGAAGGGGTGTATGTAGCAGTTACAGGGCCTACATTTGAAACAAGGGCTGAATATCAATTGATAAAGGCAATTGGAGGAGATGTGGTTGGAATGAGCACTGCACAAGAAAATATTGTAGCTGTTCATTGTGGTATCAAAGTATTTGCGATGAGTGTAGTTACTGACATTGGAATCAGAGAAGATGAAAATGTTATTACTCATGAAGAAGTATTAATTGCAGCAAAGGGTGCAGAACCAAAATTCTCGTTATTATTTAGGGAATTAGCAGTGGCATTGAGCTAGTAAGAATTAGATAATGTAATTTATAAATCTTATTTAACATTCATCTGAAAGAGCCTGGGTAAAGACAATTTTCTTTTCTCAGGCTCTTCTTTTATATTGATTCATCTAGCCATTTAAGCACAAAAAATGTTATTTTTTGGTTCAAATCTGCCGTTTATAAAATATTTTTTGCATCAATCAATACAGCAACCTATTTTCGTCACTTATCAAAAAAAAGAATATGCGTATATTATTGAAACCTTATTTGCTGTTAATTACTATTGCTTTCAGTGTAAATGGAATTATTGCACAACAATCCCATTATGATCAACATAAAGTATTTAATCCCGTCTTCTATACTTCTAATGGAAATGAATATCGTACAGCAAGTGGTGAACCGGGTGTAAAATATTGGCAAAATAAAGCTGATTATAAAATCAACGTTACACTTGATACTACCTCTCACAGAATTATTGGTTCAGTTACAATTAATTATACCAATAACAGTCCTGACCGTTTACCATTCTTATGGTTGCAGCTAGATCAGAACATTTATAGAGAAGATTCAAGAGGCGAAATAACAAACCCTGTTACGGGAGGACGTTTTGCCAATAAAACTTACACAAAAGGAGATGAGATAAAAGCCATTTCAGTTATTGGAAATGGCAAAACAGAAAATGCCAATTATATTATTAATGATACTCGTTTGCAATTAAGACTAAAAGATACGGTTAGGGCAAAAGGAGGTAAAATAACCATTAAAATAGATTACGCATTCACATTACCTGAATATGGAACAGATCGTTGTGGCAGACTTAACTCAAAAAATGGATGGATTTATGAAGTTGCTCAATGGTATCCTCGTATGGAAGTGTATGACGACATTCTAGGATGGAATACATTACCATATCAAGGTGCAGGCGAGTTTTATTTAGATTATGGTGATATCGATTACACAATCACTGCGCCTTCAAATTTAGTTGTTGTAGGGTCAGGGGAGTTAGTTAACCCTCTTGAAGTATTAACTCCTTCTACAATTGCACGACTCAACAAAGCGAAAGAAAGCGATACTACTGTCACTATAAAGAGTGAAAAAGAGCTTGATAACACTTCATTATATCCTAAAAGTCCTTCCTTAACATGGCATTTCTTATGTAAAAATACCAGAGATGTTGCTTGGGGTGCATCTAAGGCATTTATATGGGATGCATCAAGAATTAATCTCCCTAGTGGCAAAAAGATATTAGCCCAATCAGTTTATCCTGTTGAAAGTATGGGTAATGATGCATGGGGAAGAAGTACAGAATATGTGAAGAATTCAATTGAATTATATTCGAAAGACTGGTTTGAATACTCTTATCCTGTAGCTACTAATGTTGCTGGAGTAGTAGGAGGAATGGAGTATCCTGGTATTGTTTTTTGTGGACATAAAGATCAAAAAGGTAGTCTATGGAACGTTACAAATCACGAATTCGGTCATAATTGGTTTCCAATGATAGTAGGTAGTAATGAACGTAAATATGCGTGGATGGATGAAGGTTTCAATACTTTTATTAATTCTGTAGATACAAAAGTTTTCAATAAAGGAGAGTATTACAATAAAGAGGATGTTCAAGCAATGGCAAAGAGCATTTTAGGAGAGAAGATGGATGCCGCAATGAATTTACCCGAAGTTATTCAATCAAGTAATCTTGGTACAGCCGCCTATTCTAAGCCAAGTATTGGACTGAATATTCTAAGAAATTATGTTTTAGGGAAGGACCGTTTTGATTATGCATTTAGAACTTACGTTAAACGATGGGCTTTCAAACACCCTACACCTTGGGATTTCTTTCATACCATGGAAAATGTAGGGGGTGAAGATTTAAGTTGGTTTTTCAGGGAATGGTTCTTTACGAATTGGAAGCTGGATCAAAGTGTCAAATCAGTTAGTTATATAGATGGCGATGAAAAAAATGGCGCTTATATTACAGTGGAGAACAATGAGGATATGGCAATGCCTGTAGTAATGTCAATCAAACAATCAAATGGAAACAAAGACACCATTATTTTACCTGTTGAGATATGGCAAAGAGGAAGTAGTTGGACATTCAGATATAAGTCAACATCTAAAATTGATGTGATTACAATTGACCCTAACCACGACTTCCCCGATATTAATCCAGCGAATAATGTTTGGTTAGGTATTGCAAAAAAGGTTCCTGCTGGAACATCAGTTAAAACCATTTTTGATCATTACATTTCCGCAATTGGGGGTATTGAAAAAGTAAAGGCCATCAAGGATATTAGCCAAACAATGGTTGGCAATATTCAAGGCACAGAAGTTACCTCCTTAGTTAAACAGACTAGAGATGGAAAATTCATACAGAACATAAGTATTTCTGCAGGCAAAGAAACAGTTTTGAAATTAATTGTAAATGCGGATAGTATTTGGGCTTTTCAATATGGTCAGCCAATTGAATTACCTGACGATAGTAAGGCAGTGTATAAAGCTAAAGCCATTTTATTTCCAGAGCTGACAATTAACCCTTCTAAACTTGTTCTTTCACCAGAGTTAGCTCGTGTAGGGGAATCTTTAGCCTATCAAATAACAGAAGAAAGAAGCGATAGCATTAAAGTGGAGAGATTCTATGATGAAAAGACAGGTTTAAAAATTAAAGAAAATTATATCAAGCCTGGTGTTATTAGCTTTTTAGAATTAAGTGATTATAAGAATATTGATGGGGGAATTCTAGTTCCTTTTACTAAAAAATCTGACTTAGGTGGGTACCAAATTGAATATAAATTGAAAGAAGTAAAATCTAATTCAGGGTTAAAAGAAGATAGTTTTAAGTAAGGGTTAAGTAATAAGTAATAGGTATTAAGTTTTAAGGTGAAAG
>CANCKV010000418.1 GCA_947378615.1 Chitinophagaceae bacterium
GAAACCAATCTCTTTAAAGTTTACTTACCACAATTGAATTGCTGCCTTATTGCAGTTGATGAAGCTCATTGTGTAAGTCAATGGGGGTATGACTTCCGCCCACCCTATTTACGGATTGCCAATACAAGAAAGGAGTTAAATGATATACCAATTATTGCCTTGACGGCATCTGCTACACTACTAGTTCAGGATGACATTATTAATCAGCTTAAACTTAAAAATGTTTCTATTTTTAGGCAAAGCTTTGAACGGCCTAATCTATCCTATTCCATTTTCAAGGTGGATAGTAAAATTAATAAAGCATTCGAGATACTGAAGAACGTGCCTGGAAGCAGTATCATTTATTGCAAGAGTCGTAATCAAACACAACAGATAGCACATCTGTTAAACCTACAAAACGTCGCAGCAGATTATTATCATGCTGGATTGAATGGAGAAGATAGAAATAGAAAACAGCAGAATTGGAAAGAAAACAAAACAAGGGTAATGGTTTGTACAAATGCCTTTGGTATGGGCATCGACAAAGCAGAAGTGAGGACCGTGATGCATTTTGACATTCCTGATTGCTTAGAAAGTTATTATCAGGAAGCTGGAAGGGCTGGAAGAGATGGGAAACGCTCTTATGCCATTCTATTGTTCAATGATAATGACATCGAGAGATTGACCGCACTTCCCGACATTCGGTTCCCCTTATTTGATGACATCAAAAAAGTGTATCAGTCACTTGCCGATTTCTTATCAGTTCCTGTTGGTATTGGCGAAGGAAATTACTATGACTTTGATATTAATCTTTTTATCAAGAACTTTCAATTGAATGCTCAATTAGTGGTGGCTACATTAAAAGTATTGGAACAGGAGGGGCATTTATCTTTTAATGAAACAGTCTTTCTTCCTTCTAAAGTGTTGTTTACAGCACCTAAAAGTCTATTGGAAGATTTCGAATCAGGACATCCACACTTAGAACCGTTAATTAAAGCATTACTAAGAACTTATAGTGGCATCTTTAATGATTATCGAGGTATTTCTGAAAAGTACATGGCGAAGAAATTGCGAATTACTGACAAGATGATTACTTCTCAATTAATTCAACTCCAAGCTTATGGTATAATTCACTATACTCCACTTAAGGAAACACCACAAATACATTATATGTTGAATCGAGCTCCAGCTAAATTCATTTATATCAATCATCAGTCTTATCTAGAAAGGAAAAAACTCTTTCAGAAAAGACTCGACAAGATGAAGGAATTCATTAATCAACAGCAACAATGTCGTAGTATATTTATTGCCAATTATTTTGGTGATAAGGACATAAAAGCATGTAATATTTGTGATATTTGTTTGCAAAAGAAGCAGAAGCCTATTTCTACTGTTGATTTCAAAAGTATTCAAGACCAAATAATAACTTATTTATCTATTGGAAAACCTACCATTAAAAAACTACATGAAGATTTGAATTATATTTCTAAGGACAAAATTTGGGAAATCTTACTACAATTGCAAGACCATGGAAAAATAGAAATAAACGATAATGGATTTATCAAATTATCAAGTTGAAATAAAATATTATTCTGCTATTTACTAATTGATAATCACAATTCGCAGTGCTTCTAGTAAAATTTCCAACTCCCTTTTTGCCATCAAGTTGATGAATTAGTTAATTTTCCTTTTATTTAGGCCACTTCTACTCATACATTTGACAAAACAACAACAATGAATCATCTTAAAGATAAGTTTCTCATTAATCCCGACATACACTTCCTCAACTTTGGTTCCTTTGGCGCCTGCCCTAAAGAAGTATTTGATAATTATCAGCAATGGCAACGACTACTAGAGTTTGAGTCTGTTCAATTTATCAATGTGAATGGGGCAGGTTATTTAGCTGACTCACGTGCTGCATTAGCAAATTATGTTGGCATTGAAGATAAAGATGACCTAGTCTATATCACGAACCCTACTTTAGGAGTAAACATGATTGCAAAGAACCTAATTCTTTCTCCCGGCGATGAAATTCTCTCCACAGATATTGAATATGGTGCTTGCGATAGAACTTGGGATTTATATGCAGAAAAAAACAAGGCTGTTTATAAAAGACAGAAAATCAATTTACCAATCACTACAAAAGAGGCTTTTATTGAAAACTTCTTCGAAGGGCTAACAGAAAAGACTAAAGTAGTGTTCATTAGCCATATCACTTCTTCTACAGGATTAATTTTACCTGTCAAAGAGATTGTGGAGATAGCTAAATCGAAAGGATTATTGACAATCGTTGATGGTGCACATGTTCCTGGACAACTACCCTTGTCAATCAAGGATTTAGACCCCGACTTCTACACAGGCGCCTGCCACAAATGGATGATGGCAGCTAAAGGGTGCAGCTTTTTATATGCACACAAAAGAGTACAGCAATTGCTGAGGGAACCCTTGATAGTCAGTTGGGGGTATAAAAGCATCAAACCTTCGGGGTCAACTTTTATTGACTACAATCAAATGATTGGTACAAGAGACTTTTCTGCATTCTTAACAGTACCCCAATGCATACAATTTATGCAAGAAAATAATTGGGAGAAAGTGGCAAAACAATGTCATGAGATGGTATTGAGTAATGCTCCGAGATTCTTTTCATTATTAAATACTGCTCCTATCAGTCCTTTGAAGGACGAATGGATTGGACAAATGTTGAGTATTCCAATCAAGACGGAGAAACCCGAAGAATTGCAGCGACTATTGTTTACAAAATACAATATTGAAGTACCCTTATTTCGTCATGGCAATCAAGTTTTGATTCGCTATTCCATCAATGGTTTTAATACACAAGAAGATTTAGATGCACTTTATAAGGCACTTTCTGAGTTGTTAGTGACTAGTGGTTTGTTATCAGTTTAGTTAAATGTGGTTAATTGATAAGTAATAGGTAATAATCAATTTGATTGCACTATTTCACAACCACTAATAACTAACCACTATCAAATTACTTTTATCTTCAAGCCTAGATTGATGACTGCCCCTTCGAGAGGTGTATAAATATCCTTGAATATTGGATTTGTAACCGTGCCAGAATAGATATTATCCCAACGAGATTGCCTACGGTCAGTCAAATTTTCTGCATTTATAAATATATCAAAATGCCTAGTCATCTTTTGTAAAAGCAAACCATAGGTAATAAATGCCTTACCCATTGCTCCGTCATTTAGCAGTTGTTGTCCTGTATAAAATGCCTCCACTCCTGCCCTAAACTTCCCTTCAATTTCATAGGTAACATCAACACTCACCCTGTCCTTTGCCGTAAGCGGCTGAGTAGTAGTCTTACCAGCAAAATGCTGTTTTGTATCCGTATAGGTATATCCAAGATATATATTTAACTCATCGAATGAAAGCTTGATATTTGTCTCTGCCCCTTGTGTTAATATATTTCCTTCGGCATTTGTGTAAGTATTGTTTTGCAACAACAAAGGATTATTGACAACCGTATAAAAAAACAATTCGTTCACATTTATTGTCGTTTCGTCGCTGTGAATTCGGTAATTAATATCTGCATTGCCTCCCACAGATTGTTCTGCTTTTAAATTAGCTATCGAAATCGGGTTAATTGATTCATAGCCCCTCACTTCGCTCTCATCGTTGAATAATGATGGCATTTTATAACCTAGCCCCCCTCCTATTCTGCTTGTCAATTGAGCGTTAATCCTAAATAGTCCATTAATTCTTGGAAGAATAAATATCCCATTCAACTTATTGTTTGGAGAGGGTGTATTATAATCGCCCCGAAGTCCACTCTCAAATGAAAAGATTTTTGATACCCTATATGTATTTTGCGCAAACAGCCCAATTGTAGAGTTGGAATAATTGTATTTATCCGTAGGAATTGTAGTAGTAAAATGGTCGGTGACTAAATTACCTCCTGCTACCCAATCTACATTTTCGTGGTGGTCAACATAATTAAACTCACTAAATGAAGTCAGTTGCTTTCCTGCAAAGGCATAATTAGGCTTTGATAATTTCCGATTGAAG
>CANCKV010000419.1 GCA_947378615.1 Chitinophagaceae bacterium
ATCAGTCAAGATTGTAAGCTAAATAGATAAGATTGTAATCATAACTTCCAAGGTTGTATTCCATTTAACCCAAATTATAAATATAATATTGCAGCTGTTATACCTAATAATGCTAAAGTTTCAAATTATTCTATAAATGTGTTGAAATACATTCCAACTTGTCAATAATATTAATAAGATTATTGACCAGTCTGTATAAATTGCTACTAAAATAAGTGAGGTAATAAGCTAATTCAATCAGCTTGTCTCCTCTTTCGATGAACTCTAATACGAAATCTTGCTAGAGAATTAATAAATAATGTCGCAGAATTAATTTATTAATTCGCTCCTCTACAAAATAGCCAAACTTTTCTTTGAAATTTAGAAGATGTTTCATTTTTTTATTATGTTGGTAACAAAAATGGTGAGACTGTTAGCTCATTCAAGCAACTCATCAATTGTGCAACTACTCAGTTTTAATTTTTAAGTAAGGACATGTCCAAATCAACCATACTATTATGAAATTCAGCCCTTCATATTTTAACTATAAATAAATTAAATATCAATAACAATTCAGCCGTTTTAAATATTATGAAATAGAATAGAAAGATTTAAATCCAAATATTGCTAAGTCCAGTTAATACTTGAAATAATATTATCAGTAAGTTTTAATTTTTCAAGGATTTTAGTTAACTATTACACTAATTTTGCTTTATTGTTTTAGAATTGAATGCTAAATAATAACCTTAAAAAATTATAATGGATTTCTTGAAAATAGCCAAGAATTTTTGGATTGACATCCTAGTTCAAAGAACTTTTCTTGGTGGACGAGTAGAGAGTATTGATGGCCGTGAAATGATTTATGACTCTGTAAGTACAGGTTACCGTCATTTGGAACTCATTTTTTTTAAATTTTACACTATTAGACCAAACGATGTAATTGTAGATGTTGGATGTGGTAAAGGCAGGGTTTTCAACTATCTTATTTATAATGGGATAAAAAACAAAATGATCGGTTATGAAATCAATGTTTCCCTTGCTGAACTTACAAAAAAAAGATTAAGTAGGTATAAAAATGTTACTATAATAGGTGGAAATATCCTAGATAGTTTTCCTGATGATGCAAATTTATTCTATCTCTTTAATCCATTTAAAAGTGAAATGATGAATAAATTTAAAGAAAGTATTTGGAAAATTAAAGGCAATAAGCCTGTTTTACTTTACTTCAATCCTACATGTTTGGAAGTATTTAATGATCTCAGATTTACATATAAGGTAATGGATATACCCGTTCCTTTCTTTGGTTTTAATTATCAACTAGCGATAATCAGTCTATTGTAGTAGTTGTTAGTTATAAGAAGTAGTTATTTATTAGTGGTAGTTTGGATAGAGATAGATATATTGAATAAATTTGATTGAAATATAAAAGAAAAAGTTTTTTCTCCACTAACCACTAACCACTAACCACTAACCACTAACCACTAACCCCAAATCCATTCTACTTGTTTTCGAGCATTGTTTTGGTTGTTAAACATTTTATGTAACAATTCTTTTCTTTTATTGGTCTCTTGTTGAGTAAATGGTTCATGAACTAATTGTTGTATTATTTCAGTAAACTCCCTTGCATTTGCTCCAATGTGACAAATGGATTCTAAACCTGTTCCTGTCACTGTTGCGCCATTTACAAGGCAATGCCTCCCATTATAAAGTGCATTTAAAAGTTTTAGTTTGATACCACTAGAATGAAAGGATGGCAAAATGTTTATTTGAGCCTTTGCAATCATGTCTTGCATTTCTTTCTCTCCTGGATTAGCCACAATACAGGTGTGCATTTTCCTATGTGCAAGTTCGATTAACTTCTTCGAAGGGTTCTTTCCTGCCACTACAAATGGAATTTCATTTTTCTTAAACACTTTTTCCAAAAGCCAAATGGCAGCCTTCTCATTGACCTCTACACTCAAATCAGCTTGATACAAACAATAATTCCCTGTTCCAATAAGGCAATTCACTTCCCATTCTGGGGGAAGATAAAGAGGTAGATAATCAATTCTATTACAACCTAATTGTTCCTGATAGATAGAAACATCTTTATGAGTAACCCCCCAAAAAGCAGTAGCCTTCTCTACGATTGAAGCTTCATATTTCTTTAATAATGTAGTTTCTCTTAGGTAGTAAATTTTTTTCATCGGGGAGGAACAGGATTCATACAGCTCCTTATAATATTGATATTCTACATTGTGAATCCGCACATATTTTTTTCGTTCAGAAAATCTTTTATCATTCAGTAAATAGGTACAATGTATTCCTTCCATGAAGATTGGATAATCATCCTTTAATAGAGTTTCAAGCAATTCATCGTTTCTTCGGCTTGCCACTATATAAGGAGTGCAAGTAGATATACTTTTATGTCCTTCCAATCGTGGATAATAGTTAACAGAAACGCAGTACTTGTTGAGTTCCGCCTGATGCCCTCTCCCATATTCAAAGCAATGTAGGTGAATCTTCACACCCTGTTGCTGCAAAGCGGGAAGTTTATAAAACAAATCAAATACACCTCCATAATCTACTGGAAAAGGTACGTTAAGGGTTATTATATGTAAATGTTTTTCCAATTGTTATAGATGCTTTATCAAATTGACTTAATAATTGTCATGAATCTAATTGAGACAGTTTATGGCTATAGCAATTGTTGCTTCCAAAACTGTATCAACCTTTTTTCTTCTTCATCCCAATTCAATGTTTCTCGAGCTATCATTGTATTTTTTTGCAACGACTCATATAAAACAACATCTTCAAGTAAATTGTTCAATGCTACTGCAATCGTTTCCGAAGATGTGTCATTTATTAGATAAGCAAATGGAAAATCCTTGATTATTGCCGCATATTCTGGATAATTAACACACAATTGAGGTATCCCAGCCATCATATAATCAAAAAAACGATTTGCCAATGAATAATATTGGTTAAGTCCCGTCGATTCAAAAAGCATGACTCCAATATGACTTTGTTGGGTAATTAGTCGCAACTCTTTTGGTTCAATTGCACCTTTGAATAGAACCTTGTCTTCCACTTTATGTTCTTTTGCCAACAACTTGGCCTGCGTTAGAAAGTTTCCCTTCCCGCAAATTAGCAATTGTCCATCTACTTTTTTCATTGCAGGTATTAATGTCTCAAAGCTTCTACCTTCATTGACTGCCCCTTGATAAATGATAGTTGGAATAGCAAATTTTTCTGTAACTGTCAATGGTTTCAAAATAGGTAAGTTTCTTACCATCTCATATTTAACGCCGTATCTACGGTGAAATTCTTCTTGAATAAATAGGTTGACAGTATAACCATGTTGAAATCTAGGTACAGCAAACCGTTCAATTCCCAACCAAAATCGATAAACATTTTTACGGGTAACAATTTCCTTTTGTTCTGTAAATAATTCATGTGCATCATAGACACGCGGCTTGTTCCTAAATAATGAAACTAAATAATTAGGAATTATCGTATCAAGGTCAATCGCACAAAATGCATCTGCTTTAGAAAATAACAAAAAGAAGAAGAGTCGGATATTATATTCAATATAAAAAAGTATGGTTTTTGAAAAAAAACAATACAATCTTTTTTGCTCAAATGAATGTTGATTAAGAGGACGGGAATTGTTTAGTTTACGACCAATCAGAACAGTTTTATAACCTGCTTCAGAAAGTGATGTGCAAATTCGTTGCATCCTTTGATCGTAAGTCAAATCGTTGGTGACTGTGAATAATATACGTGGCAAATTATGTTTGTTTGAAGGTTAAATTTATTAATTCGCAAAATAGTGTCTGAATAAATTACGCATTCTGAAAATCATTTTTATTTATGATAATATTGTGGGCAATGAAATCTATTCACCTTTTTATTACAACATATATTTCGACTTAGATCTATGGTATAAATTTTTCGGTATTCTACAAATGTAATAGAATGGGAGTATTAGAGAAATGTTTTGCAGACAAGA
>CANCKV010000420.1 GCA_947378615.1 Chitinophagaceae bacterium
CTCAATAACTAAGAAACCCTTATTTATCAATGGGTTTAGAGCATTTCTATCATATTTACTGCAAGCCTTTTTGACTCTATAGTCAAATATCCGTGCAGCAACTTTTTGAGTTTCTGTTTTTTTGAAGGAAAAGTAGCTTGCAATGTTACTGAATTTGCTACAAAAGGTCATTTTTGATGAATTCTATAGTAAAATAATCGATTTTGTAAATTTCCTGAGTTGTTGAGTAAGCCCTAAATAGGCTTGAAACTAAAACCCTACAATGAAATTAAATTTGTAGTACACAAACCGCCAATTAAAAATCTTGAAACTCTATGTTTGTAACTGTCTAAGCCTACTTAGCTACGACTCAAGTTAACATCTATTTGGAAAATCATTTTCTTTAGAAATAATTATTCTATGGAAAAAGCAATAACCCCATTAAAACTAATCAACAAAAAAAGCCGTTAGTTTACACTAACGGCTAGTATCATTTATTAATTAATTAGAATTACAAGCATCTAATTTACACTTATAGTTCATAACTCATTCCTACTATAAGAACTTCAATACTTCAGCACCCATTGCATCTGTACCCAAAACTTTATCAACAGGAGTTTTTGCATCTGCAATATCACGTGTTCGGTATCCTTCCTTCAATACCTTATCAACGGCAGAGATAACCAATTCAGATTCTTCTTTCATTCCAAAAGAAATATCTAACAACAATGCAGCAGACAAAATAGAAGCCAATGGATTTGCTACTCCCTTACCCGTAATATCGTGTGCCGAACCATGAATAGGTTCGTAAACACCCGTACCGTCACCGATAGAAGCAGAAGCCAACATTCCCATTGAACCTGCAATTTGAGAAGCCTCATCAGTCAATATATCTCCAAATAAATTAGCTGTAACCACCACATCAAAGCGGGCTGGATTCTTAATCAACATCATCGCTAAAGCATCCACAAATTGATATTCTACCTCTACATCAGGATATTCAGGAGCAATCTTTTGAATTACTTCTCTCCACAAACGACTTGTTTCCAACACGTTCGCCTTATCTACAGAACATAATTTCTTTCTACGGGTTCTTGCTGCTTCGAATGCCTTTCGTCCAATACGCTCTACTTCGAAACGACTATATTCAGCCACATCAAAAGCAGTATCACCATTATTCTTACGACCCTTTTCACCGAAATAAATATCACCTGTCAATTCACGAAAGAAAAGAATGTCGGCTCCCTTCAATATTTCGGGCTTAATACTTGAGGCATCTAACAATTCATCAAATAACTTGATAGGGCGAAGGTTGGCATACAAACCTAATTCCTTACGCATCTTCAACAATCCTTGTTCAGGACGAACCTTTGCAGAAGGGTCATTATCATATTTTGGATGACCTACTGCACCAAACAATACGGCATCAGATGCCTTCATTTTTGCCAATGTTTCATCTGGCAAAGGATTGCCAGTAGCCTCAATTGCTACGTGACCGATAAGTGCTTCGTCATAAGTAAACTCATGACCGAATCTTGCGGCAATCTTGTCTAAAACTAACTTACCTACAGCGGTAACTTCTTGTCCTATTCCATCTCCTGGAACGATAAGGATGTTTTTTTTCATTGTTTAATTTTAGGGAAAGAGGGAATAGGATAAGAGGGAAAGAGGGAATAGGATAAGAGGGAATGAGTCTTTGAAGGAAAGAGATCAAAGGATATGAGGGCAGAGGTTTATCCTCCTTTCCCTTTTCCCTATTCCCTCTTATCCTCCCTTTCCCTCTTATCCTCTTAGCCTCTACTTCCCTTTTCCTTATAACTTCCCTTCTTTCAATTTTTGAATTATTATGTATAAAATTTTATCAATCTCTGTACATATACCAATTGTTTCACTATAAGAAACTTCAATGATATATTTTAATTGAAAAGAAATCTCTACCTGTGTTTGTAATTCATACAATGACCCTACAGAAATATGTAAAAATCGTATGTAATCACCCGTAGAATGTCTTCCATATCCTTCAGCAATATTGCTTGGGATTGAAACAGCACTTCTTCTCATTTGACTTGTCAATCCAAATATCTCCTCTCTTGGAAAAACCTGTGTTATTAAGTAAATTTTCTTTACCAACTCTATGGATTTCTGCCACACAATTAAATCGCGATAACTCTTTATCAGTGACATATTCTCTTTTTTTAATTAAATAAAAAAAACTCAAATCCTTTTCCTTATTCCCTCATTTTATCTCATCCATCATACTTCTTTTCCTATCATCCCCATTCCTCTTATTCTCTCCCCTCTTTCCCTCAAACACTCTTTCCCTCCTTCCCTCTTATCCTATTCCCTCTTATCCTATTCCATCCTTCCCTCTTTCCCTCTCTAAATTGTATTCAACATCTTCTCCGTTGCCTTGATCGCTGCCACTGTTTGATCACTATCCAATCCTCTTGTTTTAAATTCCTTTCCATGATGCAACCATGTAATGATAGTTTCGCACAAAGCGTCAGAATTACCTCCCGGCGGAATCCGAACTGTATAATCCGTCAAGACAGGAAGTTCTATTTTCTTTATTTTATATATTTTCTTGAGGGCATTTACAAAGGCATCATACTGACCGTCGCCTTGAGCATGCTTCTCGAAGGACTCCCCATCAATAATTATTTCTAAGGTAACAGAGGGTTTCAAGTTCTTTGAGTGGGTCAATACATAATTCTTAATCTGTACCCTTGCTTCAATTGTATTGCTATCTAACACATCGGAAATGATATAAGGCAAATCTGCCTGCGTGACCATCTCTTTTCGATCACCTAATTCGATTATTCGTTGAGTGACTTTCTTTAAATCAGCATCACTCAACCTGATTCCTAATTGCTGAAGATTATTTTCGATGTTTGCTTTTCCACTTGTTTTACCAAGTGCATACTTTCTTTGACGCCCAAAACGTTCCGGTATCAAATCATTATAATAAAGATTGTTCTTCTTATCTCCATCGGCATGAATACCTGCAGTTTGGGTAAATACATTTTCTCCAACTACAGGCTTATTAGCAGAAATTCTGAAACCTGAAAAGGTCTCTACCAATTTGCTTACACCATATAACGACTTTTCTACAACATTAGTCTGCACTTCGGGTAAATAGTCATTCATCACAGCAACAGCACTCGCTAAAGGAGCATTTCCTGCCCTCTCGCCCATGCCATTTATCGTTAAATGAAGACCGTTTACGCCTGCTTTAACAGCTTCCAAAACGTTGGCAGTACTTAAATCGTAGTCATTATGTGCATGAAAATCAAAATGAAGTTTTGGGTAGCGGGCTACTAATTCAGATATATAGGCAAAGGTTTCAGAAGGAATCAGGATGCCCAAAGTGTCGGGCAATAAAACTCGTTTGATTGGTTGAGTTGCCAAGAAATCAATGTATTGTAACACATAATCCTTAGAATGACGCATGCCATTACTCCAATCTTCAAGGTATATATTAACAGAGATTCCTTTTGAATTGGCAAGGGCAACCACCTTCGCAACGTCTGCAAAATGTTCAGTTGGTTTCTTCTTTAGTTGATGTGTAAGATGGTTCAATGAACCCTTTGTTAATAGGTTCATCACCTTTGCACCTGATTCAATCATCCAATTAACCGAAGTCTCTCCATCAACAAAAGTAAGTACCTCTACCCTATCAAGTTGCCCCTGTTCAGCAGCCCAAGATGTAATCTTCTTTACCGCCTGAAATTCTCCTTCCGAAACACGAGCAGAGGCAATCTCAATTCGATCAACCTTTACCTCATTCAACAATAATTGGGCAATAGTCAATTTTTCTGATGAAGAAAAGGCTACCCCACTCATTTGTTCACCATCCCGAAGGGTGGTGTCCATTATCTCTATATGACGCTTGTTATTCTTCAAATTATGATTAGAGTGATGTGTTACTAGTGATGAGTGATGAGTGATGAGTGATGAGTTATGAGTCAAAATTTTAAAGACTAATAA
>CANCKV010000421.1 GCA_947378615.1 Chitinophagaceae bacterium
AACTATGTCCTTTCTATGTGCCTATGAGCCTATGTGTTTAGCTTTTTCTTTTTCCTAAAACTTATATAACTAGAAACATCAACCCCTTCATTTCGCACAAAGTGAGACTATAGGCCTATATTTTTCATGTAGTACCTATAAATTGATGAAGAATGAAATTGAACAACTTTGTTCAATATTTAATATAATATTCTTTCTGTTCTAATTTATAAACAGAATTTTTCATTTCATCATTCAAAAAAAGATCTGACAATTTTTGGTGAAATGAATACATCAACTATTTTTGGGTAATAAAAAAAGATTTCGCTAAACGTTTTAATAACACAACACTTACATTTGCGCCGGTAAAAAAATAATTATGGTAGATGTTATACTTGGTTTACAATGGGGTGATGAAGGAAAAGGTAAAATTGTCGATTTCTTTGCTCCCGGTTATGATATTGTAGCACGATTTCAAGGTGGACCAAATGCAGGTCACACTTTGTATGTGGGTGATAAAAAAGTGGTGTTGCATCAAATACCTTCGGGTATCTTTCATCAACACACTACTAATATAATAGGAGGAGGTGTAGTTTTGGATCCTGTCACCTTAAAAAGAGAGTGCGATTTGGTTGCTTCTTTTGGTATCGATGTAAAGAAAAATTTGTTTATTTCCGAGAGGACTAATATTATTGTGCCTTCGCATCGAGCTTTAGACAAGGCAAGTGAAATGCAAAAAGGGGAAAATAAGATTGGTTCAACGCTTAAAGGCATTGGACCAGCTTATATGGACAAAACTGGAAGAAATGCGCTGAGAGTAGGGGATTTATTGGATAAGGACTTTAATAAACAGTATAAAGAACTTAGAAATAAGCATCAGGTATTATTAAATAATTTTCATTTTTCTGAAGATATTTCAGCTTGGGAAGATGAATTCTTTGAAGCGATAGAATTTTTGCGAACATTAAACGTAGTGAACAGCGAATATTTTATCAATAATCAAATTACTGCCGGCAAAAAGGTTTTGGCAGAAGGTGCACAAGGAAGTATGTTAGATATTGATTTTGGAACCTTTCCTTATGTTACCTCTTCAAACACCATTTCTGCAGGCGTTTGCACGGGATTAGGTGTTTCTCCTAAATTGATAAATGAAGTTTTAGGAGTCACAAAAGCCTATTGTACTCGAGTTGGAAGTGGTCCGTTTCCAACTGAATTGGAAAATGAACAAGGAGAGGAATTGAGAAGATTAGGTAGTGAATTTGGTGCAACTACAGGTCGCCCTCGTCGTTGTGGTTGGATTGATTTGGTTGCTTTGAAATACACTTGTATGATTAATGGCGTTACTAAAATAATCATGACGAAAGCAGATATCTTGGACAGTTTCAAGGAATTGAATGTTTGTACGGCCTATACGATTGAAGGAAAAAAAACAGAGGAGGTTCCATTCGCTATTTCAAAAGTGAAGATAGATCCTGTTTGGGAAGGATATAAAGGATGGAATTGTGATACCTCCGTAATTAATGACCCAACAAATTTGCCAGTTGAGATGTTGGATTATATCAATTTTATTAATGGCTATGTTGGAGCACCTATAAAATATGTAAGTAATGGTCCTGGTAGGGATCAGATTGTTCAGTTATAATTAATAAGAAACAATAAATAGTTAAGCGCAATTTTTTAGTTAATACAATTTTTCATTTGATTTTTTTACAGTCTAAAACTTATTAGAACATGGCAGTTAGATCTGATAAGGATGCTAAATCCACAACAAAGAAGAATGCGGCTGAGAGCCCCACACCTAAAGCGTCTCCAAAGAGTAAAAAACAATTGGATGATGACGATGATGACGATTTTGAAGATGATGATTATGTTAAACCCGCAAAAAAAGGGTCTGCAAAGGCATCTTCTAAGAAATCAAAATTTGATGAAGACGATGACGACGATATAGACGACATCGAAGATGATTGGAATAAAGCGGAAGAAGATGATTGGGATCCAGACTTTGATGAGTTTGATCTTCCAAAATCACGCGGAGGCAAAAGTGCTTCAACACCAAAGAAGGGGTCAGCAAAAAAAACGAAAGATGATGATGATGATTTCAAACTTGAAGATGATTTCGGGGATTTTGACCTCTTTGGAAAAGGTGGAAAAGGTGGATTTGATGACGATGATGATGATTTCTAATCATTGTATTTAATGGAACGTGAAACTGTGAAAAGAAACGTTCAATCATTTCCCATAGCTAATTTTACAAAAATAAAAGAGCAACTGCTTTATTGGGCAAACCAGTTTGACAGTTGCTCTTTTTTAGACAATAACTACTATCCATCCGCTCAATCTGAAGTTGAGTGTAGGGTGGGTGTAAGTGCATTCAAATTCTTTTCTCCAACAGACCATCATCAGCAACAATTAAAAAAGTTTCTTGAAACTACAAATGATTGGTTGTTTGGGCATATTTCTTATGAATATAAGGATGTTCTATACCATACTATGGATGCAAAAATACTAGTGCCAAATACTAGTTTTGAAATCATTCGTTTTTTTCAACCTGAGATTGTTGTTCTTTTATACCTTGAAAAAATTGAAATTCAGACCATTCATTCAGATACTACCCTAGTTTTTAATGAAATAAATAACTACTTTGTTCCCCATAATTCCTTTGATGAACTTAATGTATCGATTGTACCTAAAATTTCTAGGGAAGAATATTTGAATTCTATTCGTCAAATTCAAAAGCATATAGTGAGAGGCGATTGTTACGAAATCAATTTTTGCCAGGAATTTGTATCTACACAGTCAATCATTAATCCCTTAGCTTTTTTTCAACGTCTTAACCAACTTTCACCGAATCCATTTGCCTGTTACTATAAAATCGACAACAATTATCTCCTTTGTGCTAGTCCTGAAAGATATTTGAAAAAAGAAGGCAATCAGCTCATCTCTCAGCCTATTAAAGGAACATTCAAAAGGAATATTTCTAATCTAGATGTGGATGAAACGCTAAAGAAACAATTGTTAGAGAGTGAAAAGGAAAGAGCCGAAAATGTGATGATAGTAGATTTGGTTCGAAACGATTTAAGTAAGATTTGCAAAGAGTCAACTGTGGAAGTGAGCGAACTATTTGGGATTTATTCATTCCCAAATGTTCATCAGATGATTTCTACCATTGTCGGTATAATTGATGACAATATTGATTTCTCAAAAATTCTTGAAGCCACTTTTCCAATGGGTAGCATGACAGGTGCACCGAAGAAACGGGTGATGGAACTTATTGATCAATTTGAAGTCGGTACACGTGGGCTATATTCAGGAACTGTGGGTTATATTTCACCCGAAAAAGACTTCGACTTCAATGTTGTTATTAGAAGTATCCTATATAATGAGACCAATAAAGAGTTGAGTTATCAGGTTGGAAGTGGCATCACACATTACAGTAATCCTGAGAGCGAATATGAAGAATGTCTCCTAAAGGCAGCTTCCATCAGAGAAGTATTAAAGAACAAATAATTTACTACAAAAGGGCTTTTAGGAAAGAGAAAGACTAAACACATTGTCAGATAGCCACCTAGTAAGGACATCGTTTTTTACTTATGTTTTATTGAAAAGAAGTCAAATATATTTTTTCAACGCCGAGTAGGCAAAGGGGAGTTTCACCCCTAAGCCTCTCACAGAACCGTGCTTGAGACTCTCACCTCACACGGCTCGTGTTATCTTTGATAACATTAACAGAATCCCTTTTCCCAATGATAAAACAGATTCGGGGTCTTCTGTCTTATCGCCTTGAATTTACGTAGTGCCGCCTTTAAGCCTAACCTGTACTTCAATCTTAGCCAGTTAAGTATCCGATTGTTTACGTGTAACATTGCTCGACTTAGCGTGTACTTACTGAACAGTCCGTAATAGTTTATCCAACCCCTCAACTTGCTATTCAGTACTTTCGCTATCTCTTTTAGTTCGATTTGCGTCTGCTTGAATAGTTTCAATTC
>CANCKV010000422.1 GCA_947378615.1 Chitinophagaceae bacterium
CTTTTTTAATGCAATCAGTTTGTAAAAAAGTTTAATATGAATGAAAAAGTGTGAGTTTTCTTGCAGACACTATTTAGGTATTGGAGAGGGTAATCCTTTTCTTGCCCTTGAAAAGTATGGATTAGCCGTTCGTGAAGCCAATAATGCGAAGCCAAATGTATATGACTTTCCTACGCTTTGTGGTTGGGCAGTAGGGAATTTGACTAAGGGACGAGACATTAATAATTCGGCAGCTTTGATAGGCGAAATGGATGAAGCCAATAAATGTGGTTTAACAAAATATACAAAGGTCGCCGTTCGATTGGAGCCTGATACTTACTGCTATAGGGATGGAAATACAGAACAGGGATGGTGGGATGATGCACATTGGAGTCATTTTGGACATTTGGTGAAACCTTATGAGACGTTTGCTAAATGGTGTGCGGCTGTGAAGGAACGTAATGGGATTCCTTTTACTTATTTTCAATCAAGTATGCCCTCAGACGATTTTGCAAAGGCACATCCTGATTGGATGTTGGATAATGATATTAGTAAGCTTAACTTATTTCATCGTCACCACTTACCTTATGTTCATTATGATTATACTGACCCTGTATTTAAGAAGTATATGTTAGGTGTTTGGCAGCGTTTGCATCGGGATGGCATGATTGGGATTAAGTTTGACTATCCAGAATCAGCCTGGAATCCGAATGGAGGATTTGAAGATTCTACAGCTACCACCACTTCTGCTTATCGTCAACTATTTAGTCTTTGCAGACAAGGATTAGGATCTGAAGGGCATATTCATGAACGTTGTTTGGGAGAAAACAATGCCCCACCGCTTGATGTATGTGCAGGTATCGTGGATATTCAGAGGAATGCGGGTGATAATAATAAGTTTGAGGCAAAATATGTGAGTACGAGTGGATTGCGTTGGTATAAGGCACGTTCTGTTTTTTCCTATTATCCTGATAGCAAATCAATACATAACCATACTACAAGTGTACGTCAGGCATTGTTTACCATGCTTGCACTCACGAGTGGACGCATTGAATTAGCTACACCTTTCGAGATGTTGACGCCTGATATGGTACATGAGATATCTCGTATCTATCCCATGTATTTTGGCTTAAAAAGTCCACGACCTATTGATGCTTTCATAGGTAGTAAAGACCCTAAAGTTTATGATTTGGAGCTGACAAAGGATTGGCATCAAGTAGCGTTGTTTAATGGAGAATATACAAAAAATGAAGTGTCAGTAAGTATGAGTAAAGAAATGGTACAAGGAGGTTTGGCATTAGATGCCACTGCTTCATACTATGTATATGACTTTTGGAAAGATACTTTTGTTGGCAAGTTAAAAGGAACTGAAACTATCACTGCTTCTTTAGATAGTCTTAATTGTGCAATGTTTTCGGTTCATAAAGTGCAAGATGTACCGCAATTAGTTTCTACTAACCGACACATCTTACAAGGTTGGATGGAATTGAAAGACATAAAATGGAATGAGGCAGCAAAGACCCTATCAGGAAAAGCATCCGTTATAGGAGGAGAAGAGATGCGAATAGTAGTTGCATCTAACAATTGGAAATTTGTAGGTGTAAAGGCAGAAGGAGCAACAGCAAAATGGGAGAAACATCCTGCCGGAGATGCTCTGAAAATATTGGTATTGGAAAGTAAGGATACCAAAGAAGTGGGGTGGAGAATTAGTTATAAAAAGTAAATAAATGTTATGAGTGGTTAGACTTAAATAAAAAAGATTACAATTATTGAACATGAAATATATAAGGAAGGTGTGTTAATTATGATAGCTTGGCTGCACCTTTTTTTTCGATGAAAATCATTTGTAAATATCATGGTTGCATGAATACAGGATGTCTTTTTTTCTAATGGCTTTTTAGTATTCTTTTTACTAACTATTCTCAACAAAAGCTAGTGAATTTGGAATTTCAGAGTTAACAGTTATTTTATGGATTTGTTATTAATTTTAGTAAGCATTTTATATAGCCCCTTTTCGTTAAATAGCTCTTTTGGCAGAAGTATAAACAAGGCCTCATCATTCAATTCAATATAAATGTAAGAATAGAATAATCCGCTGGAATTATTTTAGATGACAGGATATTTCGGATTAGCAAAATTGTATTGAAGGGACTTGGGGATTGATACATCCTTCAAAACGTTCTAAAAATAATGGAAGAATTTCAATTTGTTCTATCATATTAAACGAATAAATTACCAAGATTAATAAATGAATGAAAAATGGCTTGTTACTAGAGCTGAAATTTTATTAACAGTAAGATTCTACATTGCATTCCCCCTAACTCCCTTGTCGTAAATATTGTTAAACCACATATACTTAAACTTTATATTTACCATATCTTCGGAAAGATTATTGTATAATTCAAGCTTGGAATTGATGAAATTCAATAACTCATTGGTTATAGACAGTCATTAACATTTCGATGAGTTTGTAATAACAATCTTAGTGTAACTAGTCTTTGATTGTAGTAGTCTATCAGTTTTTTATCTTTTACATTGAAAGTAAAGGTCGCAGGGTGTTCTTTTTGTTGCGCTAAAACAATACCTGCTTCAATAAATTCCTGATTGGTTATTTGGTCAGCAAGCCAAAATATAGTCATTGAAAGATTACATCCTTCAAAGAGGTTGTTGAGTAAAAGAATGGTGAATAGCTCAAGTTGTGTATAATCTTTTATGAGTTCCTTAAATTCATTAATAATGGATTGAGGTACACAATTAGTATTATCTGCCTCTAATTCATCAAATGATTCTGCATAATTGAGGGGTAAGTCTATCATTTTATCGCCTAGAAATTCTATCACCTTTGCTTTAAAATGTCTTTCTACCATGTTTATTCGAGGGTCGGGCATTCCTCTGTAGGCTCTATCCCATTGAATCTGATACAAAACATCTTCCGTTAAGTCAATTATCTTTTTATTCTTTTTAAATTCTATTAGGGAAGAAATACAACAGTAAATATAACTTTCATTCAGTGACTCAGAGAACAGATTGAGGTCATTTACTAGCAACTCACAAATATCCTTTGGTAGGGGAGGATAGGGAGTATTACTATGAGTACTTAGATACTCATTACTTTCCTTATTGATGATGAGAAACAAGTCGCCTGACTTTTTGAGCTGAAATTTATTCATTGGTGCATTAATTATTTGAAAAATGTAATCAAATTGACGCACTTCTTTTATTTCCTAATTATTTTTCAAGTATTGTTTTATTAGCTCCAAGCGCAACATAATCATTTGGATTACAGCTAAGTACAATTATTTGCAGTCCCTTATTAGACGCTCGATCTAACATTGATTGTAAGTTTCTCAACCTAACAGGGTCAGAATTTGTAAATGCATCATCAAATACGATTGGAAGTTTATTCTCATAATCTGCAGACAACACTTCTGCCATTGCTAAACGGATGGCAGAAGAGAATTGCTCTTTAGTACCGCCACTTAGGGTTTCATAACTAAAGGATCCATTATCTTTTCTTGAAATGATAAATTCATTGAAATCAACCTTATCTTGGTTAATTGTTACCGTGACATCTCTACCAAAAATTGGTTCAAGATAATAACCAATTTTATTTGCAAGAGGAAGTGACAATTTGTTTGTCAATTCTTTCTGCTCTTCTGTAAAAAGTTTATCTAATAATTCATAAGCATTTGCTTTTCTACGTTCAGCTATTTCTAAATCATAGGCAAGTTTGTGATTTTCTTCTGCCTTATTTAGTAGTTCATTGGGATTTTCTGTGCCGTTATTAGTCAAAACTAATTCCAAACCCATTAAGCTTTTATTCGTTTCATTGACTTCAATTTCATGGCTGCTTAGTGCCCTTTTTACCCTTTTAATATCATTTTCAATATCTTCAGGATTTAGTTCTTCGAGTTGTTTTTCAATTTCTAAGACTTTAGCTTTTTTAGATTTTTCTTCTTTGGATTTATTGTCTAT
>CANCKV010000423.1 GCA_947378615.1 Chitinophagaceae bacterium
TCAGCCACATTTGCCAATGCCTGTGCCGTGATACGTTCTGCCTTTCCTCTTCCCATTTGTGCATATACTACATTATAATTAAGGTTGTCGAAACCTAATAATTCTGTTGTCAAAGTACGATTGATAGGAAAAGAAGAACCATAGCCGGCCGCAGACCCTAATGGATTTTTATTGACCACTTTATAGGCAGCTTGTAAAGTAATCACATCATCTACCAAACTCTCTGCATAAGCACCAAACCACAAACCAAAGGAAGAAGGCATAGCGAGTTGTAAATGCGTATAGCCAGGAAATAAAAGATTCTTGAACACTTCGCTTTGAGACTGTAATAAGGAGAAGAAAGGAAGAATGGTATTGACCAATTCTTCTATTTCATTACGAAGGAAGAGTTTGATATCCACCAAAACCTGGTCATTACGACTACGGGCAGAATGAATCTTCTTGCCCATCTCGCCTAACTTTTCGGTCAATAGAAATTCAATTTGCGAGTGAATATCTTCTACTCCTTCTTCTATTTTGAAGTCCGAACCCAATGTTCGCTGATAGATTGCTTTTAATTCCTCAACGATAATTTCTTTTTCTTCATTAGTCAATAAACTAATCGTTGCCAACATAGTAACATGTGCAATAGACCCCATTACATCGAAGGGGGCGAGTAGTAAATCCATTTCACGGTCTTTACCAACAGTGAACGTTTCTACTTCCTTAAGCGAGGTGATATCTTTTTGCCAGAGTTTCAAATGAGTGATGAGTTATGAGTGATGAGTGATGAACGATGAGTTTGTATTTTTATTTAATGGGGTTTATTACTTTAAGACCTTCAATTTGATTGAAGTCAGTTGTATTTCTTGTGTACAAGGTAAAACTAAACAATAGAGCCGTTGCTGCTATTAGAGAATCCCCAATACTCATTTTTTTCTTTTGTTTTAATAAAGTAGCTATTTCAATGACTTTATCATCAATACCAAATAAGTGTGATAAGGTTAAAGCAGTATTGTAATAAATTTCCTCCTCTTTTGAGATATTTAAAAATCCAAGAACTTCTAGTATTGTTATGGAAGAAATACCTGGAATATTATCAGCATCAAATAGAAAGTCTCTAAGGCTTCCATATCTTTCTTGATAGCAATAAATAAGTATGTTAGAGTCTAATAATATCATTTTCTTTAGTCTCTAAATGGCATTTTACGGTCTTTCCTAACGCTTCTTTGATATGCTGCGGCATCTCCAAAAGATGATTCATTAACTCTAGACGCTAAAGAATTGAGCAACTTCTTTGTCTCATTGTAATCTACAGCACTTGCCTTCTTGTATTCACTTCCAGAATTGTACTTTGTAGAAAAAGGCACTTTAAGTTTGGAAACGAAGGGCATTATTTCCTCCAAATCTTCCTTCCGCTCCACTTCCATTGTAATTAATGTCTTCATGCCAAATTATTTTGCTGCTAAAGTAAGGCTTTATAACAGCTTAAATACTTTATACCTCTTAAAGTACTAATTGGTCTAACAATTTTATGTAAGTGTCAATGCCATCCTTTAGCTCATCTACATATATATATTCATCTGCTGTATGACTTCTTGCACTATCTCCTGGACCCATCTTTAAAGTTGCGAAAGGCATCAAAGCCTTGTCACTCGTTGTGGGTGAACCATAATACCCTCTTCCTAATGCAATGCCAGCCTTTACTAAAGGATGGTCTAAGGCAATAGAAGTCGATTTCATCCTTGTAGTCCTCGGCTTGAATTGACTCTTTAGATTGAGTTTTAATGCCTCCAATATTTCCTCGAAAGTATAGAGTTCATTTACCCGAACATCTATCACAAACTTACATTGCGAAGGAACTACATTATGCTGCTTATTGTCTGTATCAATGACCGTAACTGTCAGCCTTGATTCTCCTAATAGTTGACTAACCTTTTCGAAATGATAGTTACGAATCCAATTGATATCATCAATTGCCTTGTACAAAGCGTTTTCTCCTTCGTTACGCGCTGCATGTCCTGCACGACCTTGTGCAGTACAATCAATCACCATCAAACCACGTTCTGCCACTGCCATTTCCAATTTGGTAGGCTCTCCCACAATCCCAAAATTGATATTACCCAAATAAGGCAACACCAATTCAATTCCATTTACCCCACTGATTTCTTCCTCGGCACTTGCTGCAAAGACAACATTATATTTCAAGTTATCCTGATGATAATAATGTAAGAAAGTAGCAATCAACGAAACCAAGCAACCGCCTGCATCATTACTTCCCAATCCAAAGATTTTACCATCCTTCTCTATAGGCGTAAACGGGTCCATCGTGTAGCCCTTATTTGGCTTTACCGTATCGTGATGAGAGTTCAACAGGATACTTTCCTTATTTACATCATAAGATTTGTTCTTTGCATAGATATTATTACCCACACGAGAATAGGGAATTGAATGTTCGTCGAAGAAAGCCCCGAGAATCTCTGCCGTTTCATTCTCTTCCTTAGAAAAAGAAGGAGTCGCAATCAATTGTTTTAGAAGTCGTATTGCTTCTTCAGTAATTTGTTTCATTTATTAAGTTTTTGCCCCCATCCACTAAAGGGGTGTATGGAGAAATGTTTAATCGTTTACAATACTCGTTCCTGCCTCACCCGTAATCAATTGTTGCAATTGTTCTGCCTTACCAATAATCACCTTACTCACCCCACTATTGATTGCAGCAAAGGCATTATCCAACTTAGGAATCATGCCTGCAAAAATGATTTGTTTTTCCTTTAATTCTTGATAATAGGTAGGATTTATAGTAGAAATGACACTCGAATCATCATCTGCATTCATCAATACCCCACTTTTCTCAAAACTATAAATCAACTCAACATCATAGTTATTACTCAAAGCCTTCGCCGCTTCTTGTGCAATTGTATCTGCATTTGTATTGAGCAATAACCCTTGACCATCATGAGTGATTGGGGCTAAAACAATAGCAATATTTTGTTCCAAAAGACTCCGTAAAAGTTGGGTATTAACAGCATCTACATCACCCACAAATCCATAATCTATGCCCCCGCCCCCTGAAGGGGAGATGACTGGTGGTCGTTTATGTGCCTTGATAGCATTTCCATCCGCACCACTCAATCCAATTGCATTGCAACCATGAGCCTGCAATTGTGCCACCACATTTTTATTAATAGCACCCGCATAAACCATTGTCACAATCTTGAGAGTAGCCGAATCAGTAATCCTTCTGCCATCAATCATTTGTTGTTCAATACCCAAATCAGCAGCCAACTTAGTGGCTAACTTACCTCCCCCATGAACCAAAAGCCCCCTTCCCCTAAAGGGGTGTTGAGGAGTAGGGTTCCCAAATAAATCAGCAAAGTCCTTGATAAACGCAGCTAATTTCTCTTCGTTATCAATGATGTTACCCCCAATCTTTATGACGTATAGTTTTTTCATGCCCCCATCCACTAAAGGGGTGTCTTTAAGATGGGAAGAGTTCTCATTTATTGCTATTGAAATAGTATTTAATACTTTATCCATTTCTTTATAAACTTCTTCATTTTTAAATCTAATGACTCTTAAACCAAGTTCTGTTAGATGTCTTTCTCTTAATTCATCAAGCTTTTTTGCATCTTCGTTATCATGAATCCCTCCATCTAATTCAATTACTAACTTTAAAGAGTGACAATAAAAATCAACTATATAATTAGCAATTGGGTGTTGTCTTCTAAACTTTACATGCCATTGATTAATATGAATTTCTTTCCATAAGATCTCTTCAGCAATTGTCATGTTATTCCTAAGTTCCTCGGCCCTTTGAAATATCAAATTGCTCGCTCCGTGATGCATATTCTCTTTCATACACTTCAATTAATGTTTTGCCCCCGTCCCCTAAAGGGGTGATGTATGTCACGTATTATTTACAAGGTGTCGCTTCACCCCTTTAGGGGACGGGGGCTTAGAATTTCCGCCAACAC
>CANCKV010000424.1 GCA_947378615.1 Chitinophagaceae bacterium
GAAGAAGAAGAAATCGGATTAGATGCATCACAGCATGATGAAGCATATACTCAAGGAACTTTGTTAGTTCAAAATGCTGAACAGATTACAGAGATAGAAATGAAATAGTTGCATTTTTTGATTGCATTAGAAAGGTGTTTGAATAGTGGTTTTTTGGGTGATAAAAGTTGAATTTGACAAAATGCATCATCACTTATTAAATGAATATTCATTGGGATACTTCAACATGGCAAGAATCATTTTTTAATCTTTGTATTGTTTCCCTAATTATATTTTTGAAAATATCTGAAATCGGGGTTACTCTAGAGCTATAAGATAGGAGGGAAGCACCTCTCGAAAAATGGACTAAGTAGTTCTGTTACAAAATATCTCATTACATCAATACACAAAAATACGGATTAAGTACCCTATTTAGTTAATTGTTAACTGACTGAAATTAGGGTTGCTTAATCCGTAAAGAATGAGAGGTAAGTTAAAATGTTGTCACTTTTTGGGTTTCCAAAAAGTCGTATTTCCAATTGCAATATTTAGTCTTTGTGTTCTTCTTTACCCTCCTTGTGTTCCTTATGTTCCTCTTTACTAATTGTAATTGCCGGAACTTTTGGTTTTGCTTCCCCTCTATGACATGTATTACAAGTTACTAATTGTAACGCCGTAGTATCATTAGGCTGATGTGTGATAGTTTTCAAATACTTTGAATTCATCTCATCTGTCATAACAATCATTTTCCTTGTCACATCTTTTAGCGGATTCGCATCACTCTCTTTTGAACCTTTTACATGGCAATAGCCGCATTTTACTTTTAAAGAAACATTGTAAAATTTCATTAAATACTCAAGGCTATCGTGACTAATGTCTTTTGGTAAAACCTTCAAATTTTTGGGCGGCGTATTAGGTGAAATTGCAGCAACGCTAACTATAACTAGTAGTGCCATCATTGCCCCTACAAACACTTTGTTTCTCTGATTATTTATCATTTGTTGATTATTTGAAGTGGCAAAATAAGGAGTTCTTTTCAATTATGAATCTTTCTTACATTAAATTCATTGAAAAGAGACCAACATGTCAATAATTATGCTTTTAAAGTCTTTTTACAATCATTTTAAAACATATTGATTTATGATTACAATACTTAAAATATCATTACAAAAAGATGATAATAAAGGGAATGTTTGAATGCTTTGTTGAAAGAAAAAACTATTTCATCTGATTCATTTTGCTACCCTTATTATATGATGAAGCCCTATTCTTTTATGAATTCACGATGCCCTATTAGTCTCCCATCTGTATCCATTATCCTAATATGATAAGTCCCTGAAATAAGAGGAGAGATGTTCAAATTGAAATTTTCAGACGTATTTGAATATGAATATTGCTTTTTAGAAAGAACCTTTCTTCCTAAATTGTCGAAAATATCAATTGTCAAATTACCAACTTTCACTTGTTGAATACCTACCGATACATTGTCGTGAGAAGGATTAGGGTATAAATCTATTTGTGGTAAAAATGTATTTCCTGTTTCATCAAACAGGGTATAACCTGAATTCGAAGAACCAAAATAGGCAACTGCTGTATCTCTTATTCCAACATCATTTACCGTAATCAAGGTAACCTTGATTGTGGGTAAATTTGAAGGATTTGCATCAAATCCTACACCTGCCATATCGCTTGCAGTAGGATTTACGAAGGAATAATTGGTGTTATGCCATAATGTTCCACGGAAATACTGCATATCTCCACCAATCATTTCAATTGTCCAATAACTATTTATAATAGGTGAACAAGCAGTGGTAGAAAGATTATCAACATTTAATTGATAGGTATCATACCCATTTTTATGAACAACCGTTGAATGCAACCCGATAGCAGCATGAGGAATCGTATCATTATTAGGATTCAATAGTACACGACCATACACGGTATTGGAAACACAGCCATAATCAGATATAATATTCCCTGAAACAAAGTGAGTGCCTGATGTTGTGTATTGATGATAAGGATGTCCATGCCCCATTCCAGTTCCAATACCTGAAGTACCATCATCAAAATTAACTTTCCAATAATCGTATGCTGAAGTGAAATTTCCAGATACGGTATTGTAAAACCATGCATATTCATTTAAACACTTGATAGTATCATACATAGTCATGGAATGCACATAATTTGAAGGTGTCTGATTCAATTCTAAAGGATGGTCAGGGGTACCTGTAAAACTTCCAATATTTAGACTTTGTGCAAAAGGAATTGGATGTAACAGAATTGTTTTTGTCACAGTATCGTTACAAGCCATTTCAGTACTGACAACAAGTTTTACTTTAAATGTCCCTGAAGTATCATACGATTTGGATGGATTAATAGAAGTAGATGTACTTCCATCTCCAAAATCCCACAGATTATACATGATTAAACCACTCGAAACGCTCGAATTATTTGCAAAATGATAATTATTTGATGGTGTAAAACACATCACGGTATCACTACCTGTAACATCAAAGGATGCAATCGGCATAGGGCTTACGCTTATAGGGATGGCATAATTTGAAGTTAATACTGGACATCCAGGATAACTCAACGTAACTTTTAAAGAAATCGTGAAGGTACCTGACGATGAATAAGTATGCCAAGGCGGACTTTGTAAAGTAGAAGTAGTGCCATCGCCATAATCCCATAAAAAAGACATAGGGTAGTATAAGTTATTGCCATAATAGTTTTGAACACCCCAAAAATTCCCTTTCAAACATGAATGTGCAGCATTGATTCTAAATGCCTGATTGTTCATTTGAGGACATACAAACAGCGAATTTGAAGTGCTATCTATACACCCGCCATCTGTAGTGACAATTAGTTTTATATTTTGAGAACCTGCAGAAGAAAAGGTGTGCTGTGGATTGGAAATGGAATCAATGCCACCATCACCAAAATCCCAGTAATAAGAATGAAAACTGCCACTAGCAACAGCTGAAGTACTGTTGAACGTGTATGTGTCAGGACTATTCAAATAATTAGTAAAACTTACAGTAGGCATTGCCTTTACAATCACTTGACGAGTGCTGTAATAATCAATTCCATTGTAGGTTGCTTTTAAAGTAACGTTATAATATCCTGCAGTGGCATATCTATGTGTCGCAGTAAGTGCATTTGAACTACTACCATCCCCAAAATTCCAAAGGTAGGTTGTGCCATTCGGAGAAGTGGAAAGATTGGTAAACACATAATTATTTACATTCAAACATTGCATATCCCCATTATCAGTAAAAGACAATACAGGAGTACTTCCACCGCTTCCACTATTTGTCACAATTATACTTTGGGATGCAGAACTAGTACAACCACCATTTCCTGTTACAGTAAGATTGACGTTATAAGTGCCGTTTGAAGAATAAACATGTAAAGGATTACTAATTCCTGAAGTGGAATTGCCATCACCAAAATCCCAATTATAACTCATTCCACCGCTAGAAATTGTTGAAGTGCTATTAAAAGTATAACTGTTTCCTGTACCAGTATTTGGACTAAATGTAAATCCTACAATAGGGGAAGGATTGACGATTACTGTTTGGCTGCTATAATAATCAATGCCGTTGTAAGTAGCCTTTAATGTTACATTGAAATAGCCAGAAGAACTATATGAATGATTTGGATTACTGTTTGTGGAGGAATTACCATCCCCAAAATTCCAATTGTAAGTTACTCCTATAGGGAAATTCGAGGTATTGCTAAAAACAAAGCTGTTGTTTGTCAAACATTGTGAATCATTATTTACAGTAAACCCGGCAGAATAATTCACACAATTGGTAATCTCAATATTTTGAGTGGAGGTACAACCTGTAAAGTTTGTGGTGGTGACGGAATAGTTTCCAGCCACATGAGCAGTATCAGTAAGCGTAATTCCTGAAATACTGTATTTCTTTACGACGTTGTTTGATTCATCAGCTACATAGATATCTCCATT
>CANCKV010000425.1 GCA_947378615.1 Chitinophagaceae bacterium
GAAGTTGTTAGTAAATATTCTCTTCTGATTGCAAGGAGAAAACCTGAATTATTAAATGCCAATACCTATAGTATTACAAATTATGATGAGTTTGCCAATGTGGTAAAGGAGTGGAATGACTTGTTGAAAAAAGCAGATTCAATTTCAAATAGTATTCCTCGCAATTATAAAGACGCTTTTTTTCAATTGGTACTACACCCAATAAAAGCAGTAGCCAATTTGCACGAAATGTATCAGGCTGTAGCATTGAATTGGTTTTATGCAGAAAATAATAATCCAATTGCGAATGATTTTGCTGTAACCGCTTTAGATGATTATAAAAAGGATTCCTTAATAACTATAGAATATGATAAGGGGATTGCGTCAGGCAAATGGAATCATTTTATGGACCAAACCCATATTGGATATACTTCTTGGAACGACCCTCCTCACAACATCATGCCAATCCTAAAATATGTTTCTTCAGATGTAGTGGCTGATAAGATTACTATTAAGCATAAACCCACAAGCACTGATACTTTAATAGTTGATTCAATGTACAAGGGAAATCTATTTCTCGAAAAAGATGGTTATGTCTCTATCAATGCAGAACATTTTACTAAAGCAATTCCTGAAAATAAATGGAAAGTGATTCCCAATATTGGAATCGCTACTGCGGGTATTACTACCTACCCCGATTCTGCTAGTGATATAAATCCAGGCATTAAGGATGCTCAACTACAATACGATTTTTATGCCTATAAACATAGTAGGGTTCAGATTAAGGCCTATTTTTCACCAACGCTTAACTATCACAATCTTACAAAAGGAATGCAATATGGAATATCTATTGATGATGAAAAACCTATAATTGTATCAATCAATAAGTTGAAGGACAATGTTGTTTGGCGAGGTTGGGTTGCCAATAATTATATCATTACAAAGAGTAGTCACAGTAGATTATCTAAGGGAAAGCATCGAGTTAAGTTTTGGAATGTAAATGACGGTGTCGTATTGCAAAAGCTTGTTATCGACTTTGGAGGTGTCAAGGAGAGTTATTTAGGACCACCTGAAACAAAATTGTAAAAACGAAAAATACATATATCTATTAGGGTTCAAAACCCTTACAGGGGTAGTGCTTAATCCTGAATGGTGCGTATAATTACAAAGGGAAAAACCCTTTGAACAAAATGTTTATTCGTAAAAAAATTAATTATTGGTTATGAAGTTACTTCTTTTATTAGGTGCTAGTTTTTTAATGCTGCTAACTTCTTTTGGTCAAGTCCGATTACCTCGATTGATAAGGGATAGTATGGTTTTGCAAAGAGATACTAAACTAAAAATATGGGGTTGGGCTGCTCCTAAAGAAAAGGTTGAAGTTGTATTTCAAGGTAAGTCATTTGCTACAAAGACTAATTCTGATGGAGAATGGATAGTCATGTTGCCCCCTATGCCTGCAGGCGGTCCTTATGCAATGTCAATTAATGCTAGTAATCACCTTGAAATAAAAAACATTTTAATGGGTGACGTTTGGCTTTGTTCAGGTCAATCGAATATGGAACATCAAGTCGCTCTGCATGAAGAGTATTATAGCAATGAGCTGTTGAATGTTGATTATCCAATGATTCGTCAGTTCTTAGTGTCAAAAGTTACAGAACTACAATGCCCTCGTTATGATTTGCAAGACGGTAGTTGGGTTGCTGCCGACAATAAGAGTGTATTGAACTTCTCTACCGTGGCTTATTTCTTCGCTAAATCTTTGTATGACAAAAACAAAGTTCCCATCGGAATTATCAATGCAAGTTGGGGTGGGACGCCTATCGAATCATGGATTGCAGCATCAGGATTAAAGGAATTCCCTTCTTTTCAAGCCACTCTTGAAAAGAATAAGGATACTGCTTATGTTAATGGTACAAATAGAGCTGCCTCTTTATTTAATGATAGTAAACCCAAACCAATAGATATAGGTATGAATACAGCAATTCCATGGTATAGCAATGCTTATAAGCCAGAACGGTGGCATAATATTACCGTTCCAGGTTATTGGGAAGATCAAGGGCAAAAGAATTTGCATGGCATTGTATGGTATAGAAAAGAACTAGAAATACCCGCAACAATGGTAGGAAAATCTGCCAAGATTGCCTTAGGTAGAATTGTGGATGCCGATGGTGTTTACTTGAATGGAAGACAAATTGGGATTACCTATTATCAATATCCGCAAAGGAGATATCAGTTACCCTCAAACCTTTTACATGCTGGAAAAAATACATTGGTTGTTCGTGTTACTAATTTTAGTGGCAAGGGTGGCTTTGTTCCTGATAAGCCCTATTACATAGCTACAAGTGAGGATACATTGCGCTTAAATGGCGATTGGCAGTTCAAGGTAGGCTGTGTTTTCACGACTCAAAAGAGTGGAATTAATTCAATTTCCATTCAAAATCAACCGACTGCCTTGTACAATTCCATGATTGCACCGCTAATTAATTATGGAATAAAAGGGGCTGTTTGGTATCAAGGGGAATCTAATGTGGGTAATTATCAATACGATAAGTTGCTTTCCGAATTGATTGGAAATTGGAGAGAGGCTTTTCAACAAAAGAATTTGCCTTTCTTATTTGTTCAATTACCCAACTTTAGCGATGTTCAGTTTAGTCCTTTTGAAAGTGCATGGGCAGCCCTAAGAAATTGTCAGTTTAAAACTTTGTCGATACCAAATACCGCAATGGCTGTCACGATTGATTTAGGTGAGTGGAATGACATTCATCCAAACAGAAAAAAAGAAGTTGGTGATAGATTAGCCTTAGCTGCACGAAAATTAGTGTATGGGGAAAGTGATTTGGTTGCTTCAGGACCGCTTTATCAATCGAATGAAATTAAAGAGGATAAAATTAATATTTCTTTTAATAATATCGGTAGTGGCTTAACTATTAATGGAAGTGGGGAATTGTCAGAATTTGCTATTGCTGGCGCCGATAAGGCGTTTGTTTGGGCAAAAGCAAAGATAGAAGGTGACAAAGTGATTGTTTGGAGCGATGCAGTTGCAAAGCCTAGATACGTACGATATGCGTGGTCGGATAATCCCGATAATCCTAATTTGTATAATAAGGAAGGATTACCTGCATCTCCTTTTACGACTGAAAAGTAGCTTGTTATCAAAAGGATTCAAGTGATAAATGTATGGGATGTGCAATTTTGACATTCAAGATGTCAACTACTAATTATTTTAGGTTAGTAATTTTATTAAAATCATTACCTACTAATTATTTTAGGTTAGTAATTTTATTAAAATCAACACCGTCTATTTATTTTAGGTTAGTAATTTTATTATAATCATTACCTACTAATTATTTTAGGTAAGAAATTTTATTATAATCTATACCTACTAATTATTTTAGGTTAGTAATTTTATTAAAATCTATACCTACTAATTATTTTAGGTCAAGTATTTGATTAAAATCATGACCTAAAATAACTAGGTGATGAGGATTTTAATCAAAACTCTCATCTCCTAAGGGTTGGATTGTACATAGAAGTATTTCTCTGATAGTTAATCCTTGTAAGGGTTTCAATCCCTTTTAGTGTTGGAATTAATTAAAGAAAGAATTGTTTTCACACAATGATGAGTTGTTTAAATAGTATAACGATGATTTTGAATAAAATAAATGTATCTACAGTACCCACTAATATGGCAGCATATTGGTGCAAGGGAATGTTGATTATTATTTTAGCTTTTCATTTTATAACATTTGCTAAGGCAGATTCTATTCCTTTTCGTCGCAGCCTTTCTCCAAATAACCCGATGTGGTTAATACATATTGATACTTGGGCTCATCAACCGCAACAGGTTATAGATTTGATACCTGCCGATATTAGACCTTTTGTGGTGATGAATATCTCATTGTCCACTACTGTTCTGAAAGATGAGGGGTACGCTTGTGCTGATTCTTGGCTAAACACTTGTGCTCAAAA
>CANCKV010000426.1 GCA_947378615.1 Chitinophagaceae bacterium
AAAGGGAATAGTAATATTAGATGTTTCTAGTAAAGAAGTTAGTTTACCGTATTTGCTTTCATAATCTACGATGGAACTGCATTTGTTGAAGACAGTTATTTTAAGGATTGTATGATTTGGGTCGTTGTTTATTAGTGTCAACTCTTCCATGCACTTTCTCAAATCTGTGTCAAACGATTCACCTGATGTGTATTCAATATAGCTAATCTCTAAATTATGTTGGTACATATCCCCACATTTTTTAGTGGGATTGAATAATTTGATAAACGTTTAATTGTAATTTTCATATTTATTAAATATTTGTGAATTATCATACAATGCTATATTGCTAATTCTAGAAAATGTACAAATTTTATATGGAAGGAAAGAAGCGTATTACAAATTAGTGTCCCGAAAACTGGAATATCCCCCATAATGAAGGTGTAAGTTCAGCTTCCGAGGGAACATCAGAAACGATGGATGTTGCCTTGTTATTCCAATACGTCCGAGAGGTGGTATGAATTCCGTCGCCTCTCAATATTCCAATATCACCTTTTAGTTCCATTCCATCTTTTAGTTTTAGATTTAAGACAGTCAAAGGAATAGAAATTTCGAAATTACCATCCCTCGCTGCAAATAATATTTTAGAAGTAATATCTTCCACTTTGTCAAATGTTATTGTTCGCCAGGGAGATGAAAATGGAATTTTATCTGCTTCCTTAATGCCAACCACTTTTGCTTGATACAGTAAAGCCTGTGGTTTTCCCTTTATGATGGAAATAAATAAGCGCAAATCACCTGCCACTGGATTTATTCTATTTTTATCAGCAATATGATTCGTTCCAAGCATTAAATCTAAACCTCCTCCAGTTATAAAAGGAGCTATTGGCATCGCACCAGAATTTTCCAATAGTTTATTATCACTTGTTTTATACCCAATAAATAAACAGGAATCAGAAACCATTAATGCACCTTGAATAGTTGTTGTCATGGAATTTAAATTATTACTATAAATTCCACTTTTATCAATATCAACCCATTTTGTATTTGTCCATTCATCAAAATTTCCATCTACTTTTAGTTGATTTTTGAATTTGATTTGCAAGATTCCACTCGTATCATTCTTTTGCCGTAATGCTTCTTTTTCTAATTGAAAACTTCTACACTTTCTCAAGTCTTCATTAGTTACCCTTCTATTAATTTCAGGTAAATGCTTTATGCTTTTCAGGCCATCAACTTTAATTATTGATGTTCGTCCTCCGTCCACCAAATAAACACTATCGTCCTCTGTTTTCGTAATAGTAGGCCAAAAGTTTTCTTCATCAAGAGTCATTTCATTCACGTTCATCCCTCTTAATGCAACTGGCATTTTCCATTGTTTACCTGTTCTCATTGGCTTGAATAGAGTGGTGACAAACAATCCATCTGAGGTGAATATATATATCATTCCATGATTGCTATTGATAGCCCACAAAGTGTCACTATCGGCACCTTTAAAATTCATAAATCCTCCTAACAATCGGGTGCAACCAATTAATTCACCGGAGAAACTAGGTAATGGCGCATGTTTAGCCGCATCTAGACCGGGCCATACATCAGGATAACTCCAAGTCGCTTTACCATCTTTTGCTCCACATATTGAATTGGGGTTGAAAGGCAATATCCCTTCCATAGCAATAGTCTTCCCTCCTGTCAAAGAAAGAATTTGACCACCACCTGAATTCGGAGGCGATAAGACACCTTTGGAAATGATTTTACTATTGTTTATTGCATAAAAAGGTGTTCCATTATTTGAAAATGCATTGGGAATGAACTTTGTAGCATTACCATCAATAGGGAAACAAAATGATAAGTCTTCCATTACTGTTACTCCTCCCGTAGCCCCTTTTTGAATCGTTACTTCTTGTGGTTGAACCTTTCCATCTTCATTTAAATCAGACCAAATAAAAAAGGTAGATGGTCTTTGTTTCCCTTTAAACGAAATGACATCGAATGGAAAGCAATGCTCAAATTGAAGTTGGGATAATATTGACCAATCTTCTGTCTTTCCCATAGCGGCAGCTGGAATTACCATTCCATCTCTTTCAACAAAAAGTACAGCAGTTAAATGACCATTTGTAGGATTTGAATTATAACAATTCGTAAAGTATCTTTTGCCATTAATATATAAGGGAGTTTCAGGGGCTGCATTACCGTTTGGAAGTTTTAAGGATTCAGATGTATTGCGGTAATATACTTTTTTTAACCTGTTCGTACCCGATTTCCAATCCAATTCAAACTCCATTGCCCCAAGATTTCCTTCGGCATAATAAAATTTATTTTTATCGTGACCATCAAGAGTACCTCCTCCACCATATTTGGCTGGACCATAAAAAGCCTTAATAAATTTGCCATCTAAGGTCCATACACTAACTCTTTTGGGAAGAAAATCATTTTCAGCTACCCAAAGATGTTGGAGTGAATCTATTGTTAATCCCATTGGATTATTCATTTGTAATGAATCATATATGCCTGCTTGAGATACGCCACATTTACCTATAGAATGAAGGAATATTCCATTAGCCGAAAAACATTTGACATGATTAGATTGGCCACCATTACTGATATAGATATTACCTATGGAATCAACTGTAATAGCAACGGGTTTGTCTAAATCAGTAGAAATGATTGTTTCTGGATTGCCCGAATGTAAATTATCATATCTGAGTAATTTATTGTCACTAAGTACAAGCAATCGTCCCTGTAAATCGTAGGCAAGACCATGTGGATTAGAGACATTCAGTGAATCAACAACTTTGCAACTCTTTAAATTGATAAACAAAAGTTTGTTTGCAGCAGGACGACTCATCACAGCAATATTTCTATCAACGGCAAAACCCCCAATTTCTTTCAACATGTCAAAATTTTTGGGCAATTTGCCAACGTGATATTGTATAATTTTTTTATCACCCGAGGGGGTGAGTGCATTTATTCTAAGTTCTGCAATGCCTGAATGTTCTCCTGCTTCCCAAACACAAGCAACATAAGCATAAATATCTTTTGCGGCACTGTCGCTTGCATCCCTTGCTAAATAAGGGGCACCTGTCCAAACACCACCTACCCATTTTTCTCCACCTTGTTTTTCCCCATCCAAATCAACCCAAATCAAGCCATCAGGACCTTCTGTTACATAACAACCAAGAATAACTGCAGGCTTGTGCGCAGGCGATTGTTTAGTTGGAACATATAATGCCGATTGAGGCGCAGTGTGATTGGCAAGCCATCCTCCTGTATGGTCATAAGTTCCCCATGCGGGATTGCCCGCAGTGTAAACGGAGAATTCAAAGCTAGTATTGATTTCTCCATGGAAAATTCCCCTAACCTTATAGTTTCCTGGTGCAACAAGTTTAGCTGGAATCCTATAAATTGCATGATTTGCAGCGGCTAAATCCCTCCCTAAATCATCAAGTCCATCCCACCAAACGGTGTTTTTTCCTGCATTAAACCAAGTATCCGAAATTAGATTTCTTACCCTAATTCCATTGCTATCCTCAATTACCAAGGTGACATATCCTGCACTATTTAAAGTAAATGGAATGGCAATTGAAGGCTTAAGTTCAATACCCTTAGTCGATATTTTTGTTGACTGCAATTGCGCATTTCCAAGTGGTTGTAATGCCATTAATTCTCCGAGAAAGATACGTCTCCCTCCTCTTGTTTCTGTTTGTAGGTATCCACTATTTTTAATAGATGAAGTTATTTTCAGTCTTACTGCTGTTGTAAGGATTGTCTGACCAAAGTCTAGAATATTCGGTCGAAATTGATTAAAATCAGCCATTATCCTATTATACTTTTTAATAGTTTTCCAATTAAATTCATTACAAAATTCAATTTTTCCATTAGTGCTGCCTGAATAATACTGCACATCTGAGGTACTGAATCCAGTCGCAATAGCTGCTAATCCACACAGACTAACAGGGTGTGTCCA
>CANCKV010000427.1 GCA_947378615.1 Chitinophagaceae bacterium
ATTGAAAAAAGGAAGTATGTAGAAAAGAAGGATAAGGATGGAATTAAAAGGCAAGCAGGGAAGTTAAGATTAACTCCAAATAATGAAATCAAGCAAGAGATTTTGATGGAAAATGTTGGTGCCGAAAAATCGAAGTTATTTCCTACTGACTTAGGCATGGTTGTAACTGATTTTCTAAATCAACATTTCAATAAGGTAATGGACTTCAGTTTTACAGCAAAAATTGAAGAGGAGTTTGATGAGATTGCACTTGGAAAAATCAAGTGGAGCAATATGATTGATGGTTTCTATAAGCCATTTCATTTGAATATAGAAAACACGCTAGAAACTGCAGAAAGAGCTAAGGGAGAAAGAGAATTAGGTATAGACCCAATATCAGGGAAAAAAGTTATTGCGCGAATGGGGCGCTATGGACCGATGGTTCAGATAGGAGAAACAACTGATGAAACAGAGAAACCTCGTTTTGCAAAACTGAAAGCATCTCAAAGCATTGAGACAATTTCAATTGAAGAAGCGATGGACTTGTTTCAATTGCCAAAGAGTATTGGAGAATATGAAGGAGAAGAACTGATTGTAAATGTGGGTAGATTTGGTCCTTATGTAAAGTATAAAGAGCAATTTGTTTCATTGGCAAAAACAGATGACCCGATGGAGCTGACACTCGAAAGGGCAATTGAATTGATTGCTGGAAAATCGCAAGCAGATGCTCCGATAGGACATTATGAAACAAAACCTGTCACAAAAGGAAAGGGACGTTTTGGACCATTTATCAAATGGGATGATTTATATATTAATATTCCAAAAGGATACAACTACGATTCATTGTCACAAAAAGACATTAATGAATTGATAGAGAAGAAAATGGAAAAAGAGGCTACACGCTTCATTCAACAATGGCCATCGGAGAAGATTACCATAGAAAATGGGCGTTGGGGACCATTCATTCGATTTGGAAAGAAGATGTTGAAGCTGTCGAACAAGACTGGAGGTGGAAAGTATTCTTCTGAAGAAGCTGCGTTTATTCCTTTAGACGAAGTAAAGAAAATGATACTTCAACAAGTACCAAATGCGTTTGACAAGAAACCTGTGGCAGATAAAAAAGCAAAAGTGGTGTCTTCAGCAAAAAAATCAGTAGCAGCTAAGAGATGGTAATGAGTTATGAGTTATGAATTATAAGTTATAAGTAAAAGAAATTGAGGGTTGAAATATATTACTCAAGTTGTTTCAATCGTTTTAGGCATACATTTAATAGTAAATTAGAAGGATAAAGAACTTGAATTGTTCTTTATCCTTTTTTTGTTTTAAATTATTTAAAGGGAAGAACAATTCATCAACAAGAAAATACCAATACTAGAATTAACAGTCTTCATAGTTTATACCAAAAAGAGTTAAAAAGTTATTGAAATCCTTGTTTTCAAAAAAAAGTTCAGTATCAACACAATAATTGAATCGATTTTTCGTTTTTAATAGTGGATAAAAAAAATTACAATGAAAAGTTTCCTTCTATTAATGTTTTCAATTATTGGATTTCAAACAACTTTCTGCCAACAATTTGTGTCCTATAAAACGGCTCCAAAAATGTCAGGCGATGTATTAGAAGCAAAGCCATCACGCAAATTAGAGAGCATAAACATCAATCGAAGTGATGTAGAAAGCAAAGAAACCATTTCCACAGAAAATAAAATTAACGGCAATTTAAAGGCAAATGCATGTAATATCACTTATTCGATTACTGAAAATAAGGAATACAAATACAATACTCATATTGAAGGGCAAATAAAGGATTGTGTTTCACAATTGCCAATATCACATGCATACGTATCCTTAAACAGTTCTGTAGAAAAAGGTAAATTTATTATTGTTGCAACGAATACAGAGGGCTTTTTTAGCATCGACGTTAATGATGATTATGTTGGAGGAATTACTTTATTTAAAAAAGGATATTCTGATAAAGAAATACCATTAGTAGCAGTTAGTGAAATTAATACGAAAAAGTTATACCCACTAACAAATGCATGTTTAACAGGTGCTTTTTAAGATATATGAATGAAATTCAATAATATTAATATTATTTTATAAAAAATTGTATATGATATCAAAATATATGTGTATAATTGTACAGTTAAATACTAAAAAGGTATTTAACTTTTTTTGCTAATAGACAAGTTTGCCTAAACGATTATTAAGATTTGTATTTGTGTTGCTATGCTAAATGTACTTTAATTGAATTATTACTATTAACTACTTTTTTTATTACTCAGGTTACATTGAAATGTTTAGCCTCTAACACTTAAAGATGAAAAATATTTATTTTCTTATTATTGGATTATTGCTTGTTGTATTTGCTAATTCACAACAACAAACAATGGGATTAATTTCTTCCTTATCAAATTCAGAAATCAATTCAATTAATACTAAAATTTATGGGTATAATAATATGATAGTATCAAACAACTATCAACATTATGCATCAAAGCATCGTTCACGAAAACATTCTTTCAATACCAACATTAGAGAGTCAAATCAAACTACACTACTCCACTCAAAAGATACAACTAATCGTGCTAAAAAAACTTTGGCTACTACAGAAGATAGTACTATTAACACAAATAGTAATAAGTGTTGTATGGTAAAATATTTCCTTAACAATAAGGGAATTTATAAGTATGGTGTACATGTAGAAGGGAAGGTACAAGACTGTGAAGAAAAAGTGGCAATTCCTCACGCTTATGTTTCTCTGAATAGTGCAGTGGTTCCAGGAAAGTATTTGATTATACCAACGACAAATGATGGTAAATTTAATATTGATGTTGTAGATGATTCTTTAGGCAGTATTACTGTTATCAAGAAAGGGTATGCTGATAAGGAAGTGAAATTACAAGACGCCACTGTAATCAATGAAAATACTTCTTATGCTTTTAACGTTTGTCTTGATAAAGAAGTCAACAATGATAATAAACAAATTAAAAATGAGGAATCTAATCCATCTAACCTAGTAGCCTACTTCGGATTTAATAAATCGACACTCAACAGAACAACACGCAATATGCTTGATAGTTTGATTAAGAGTATTAAGCATTCCAAAGAACGTCCCTCTTCAATTGAACTTAATGGTTATACTGATAGTAAAGGACATAAGAAATATAACTTAGAATTGAGTAGAGAAAGGGCAATTGAATGTAGAAGATACCTACTTAATCATGGCTTAGCACATGTTAAGGTTAAAGTACATGCTTATGGAAGTTCTAACCCACTTGAAAAAGAATTACTTGATAATAATTTAGATAATCCTAAGGCAAGAGCAATGAATAGACGTGTTGAAATAGTGATCAATCATAAATAGTGGTTAGTGGTTAGTGGTTAGTGGTTAGTGGTTAGTGGTTAGTGGTTAGTGGTTAGTGGTTAGTGGTTAGTGTAAAAATAAAATTATTTAATTTAATTCGTTGTTGTTTTTATTTTTGAAAAATAACTTGAAGATTTCATGGATGGCTTTAAAATTATTACACCAAATAATCAAACGATTAAATTTGAATATTACCATAGGGACGCACCTATTACAGTAAAAGCATTTGAATCTTTACTTCCTTTTGAAAGATTATTTGTACATGCAAGGATTTCAGGAGAAGAAATTTGGATTGACAATTTACCTAAATTAGATATAATTCAAGAGAATGCATCTGTATTTACAGAAATTGGCGAAGTTGTTTTAGGCCCTTCTAAACCAATAAGAACAAAGACAGCTAACTGTTTGGGGATTTATTATGGAGAAGGAAAAGGACTTGACTGTTGTAATATATTCGCTAAAGTGATTGAGAGTGATTTACAAAAACTAAAAGATTTGGGTGAGCATATTTGGAGAAATGGTGCTCAAAATTTGAGATTTCAGAATATTGATTAAAGATCTGCTTATCATGAAATACTTTTAATAAGTAGCTTCATTAATA
>CANCKV010000428.1 GCA_947378615.1 Chitinophagaceae bacterium
GTTTCTAAAAGGCCAAGGTGCAGCTGCAATAATTACAATCAAAGCAACAATATAAAGAATACTCATAATCTTATGCTTTTTTAGGGGCACCATGTCTTTTTTGGAAAAGCTATGAGAAATTGTTATTAATATGATGGAAAAAAGCATCATTGAAGGATGTTCTATGATCCAATATCTTAGCCAAGAAGTATGCATTACATCTTTCAAGCTATATTTTTCTTCATCCAATATTTTAATGCCATTCTTGCCAAAAAAATAAAGGTAAATAGCTGCTAACAAGTTCAGATGTGTTGTAATTAATAACCTTAAACTCCACTTCCTATCTAACAAGTCAAAATGTTCACCTGCCTCAACGTTGACTCTAATAATATTGACAATAAGAAATATTATCAATGCCCATCGTAAAATGCTATGTAATCCTAAAATGCCTTCGTACATTAAAATGTATTTTAATTGTTTTTAATTTGAATTTATAGTGAGTAATGAATCATCTCCTTTTCGAAGTGATTATTTAACTCTTGTGCAATAATATAAAACAATACTAACATATCAATAAATTTCTTTGCATAGCGATAATTATTGTCTTTAAGATTCTCTTTTAATAAGATTTGCAGCTAATTGAGCCAATTCTTTTTTTCTAGTTGATATAACCGCAATCTCATCAAGATTCTGATATGCTTTTGCTAGGTATTCTTCTTTTAGCTGATTAGCCCATTTGTCAACTTTACAATCTCTAAAAATAGATAGCATTTTTTCTACCTTGTCAACAGGATTAGTGGTCATTAAGTTATTTATCTGATCTTGTTGTTCGGGAGATGCAACTTTTAACGCTTGTAATAAAAGGAATGTTTTCTTATTCTGTCTAATATCCCCACCTACATCTTTCCCAAATTTATGAGGATCGCCAAATGCATCAAGGTAGTCGTCTTGAATTTGAAAAGCAAGACCTAGATTAAGCCCAAAATTATAAATGTGATTACAATTAGCCTCACCCGCACCGCCAATGATAGCACCTAACTTTAGACTAGCCGCCAACAAAACAGATGTCTTTAATGTAATCATGTGCAGATATTCATCGAAGGACACTGTTTGTTTCTTTTCAAAGTCCATGTCAATTTGTTGTCCCTCACAAACTTCGCTAGCCGTTTTATTAAAGAGTTCAATCACGGCTTTAATATGGTCGAGACTAATTTTATTAATGTAGTCATACGCTTTAATCATCATCACATCACCACATAAAAGAGCCACACTGCTCCCATATTTGGTATGAACCGTTTCCATCCCCCTGCGTAAAGTCGCTGCATCCATGATATCGTCATGAATTAGTGTGAAATTGTGAAAAAGCTCAATTGCGATAGCAACATGATAGGCATCTTCAGTAAGGATATCAAATAATTCGTTTCCCATCAAACAAAGAATCGGACGAATTCTTTTACCTCCAATTGTCAGAAAATAATCTCCAGGAGCGTACAAACTTTCTGGATGAACGGGGAAATGAGGTTTATCAAACCTCTGTGTAAATTCTTTAACCAATTCTTCGAAACTATGCATACCGATTCTCTTTAAGATGTAAAAATACTTACAACCTACAACTTATTACTTACTACTTCAAATTACTACTTCGTATTTAGGTACCTTTCGGCATCTAAAGCCGCCATACAACCACTTCCTGCTGCAGTAACAGCCTGACGATAATTTTTATCTTGAACATCTCCTGCGGCAAATACTCCCTCAAGATTTGTTTTAGAAGTTCCAGGAATTGTTAGGATATAACCTGTTTCATCCATATCGATGAATCCCTTGAAAATATCACTATTGGGTTTATGACCAATTGCAACAAAGAATCCACTAATCGCAACTTCTTTGGTTGTGTTATCTTTTATATTTTTGATACGTACAGTTTCTACTTTGTGGCTACCTAATATTTCATCTGTTTCACTATTCCAATAAACAATGATATTTGGAGTAGCCAAAACTCTATCTTGCATTACTTTACTTGCCCGCATAGCGTCACGACGCACTATCATGTGAACAGTGGTACAGAGTTTAGATAAGTATAGCGCTTCTTCCGCTGCGGTATCACCTGCACCAACTATGGCGACTTCTTTACCCTTGAAGAAAAAGCCGTCACATACTGCACAAGCACTCACACCAAAACCATTGTAACGTTGTTCACTCTCCAATCCAAGCCATTTTGCAGACGCACCTGTAGATATAATGACTGCATCGGCCTCAATCCATTTCTCCTCGTCTATTTCTACTCGATAAGGTAGTTTGCTAAAATCTACTTTTGTAGCCATTCCATAACGAATGTCAGCGCCCATTCTTGCGGCCTGCTTTTCAAAATTTACCATCATTTCTGGCCCTTGAATCCCATCTGGATAGCCGGGGTAGTTCTCAACCTCGGTTGTAATCGTCAGTTGTCCTCCTGGTTGAATACCCTGATATAATACAGGTTTCATATTTGCCCTTGCTGCATATATAGCAGCAGTATATCCTGCTGGACCGCTACCAATTATTAATAAATGTACTTTTTCCACCTCTTTATTACTCATCATTTCTTTGTTTTAGAATCGCAAATTTATTGGTAGTTAAACGGAAATAGAAAATAATAGTTTTAAAAGAGGTGATGAAATAAGAAATGATTCATTTTTAGTACTGCTATTTGAAAATAAGATGATAGGTAAATTAAGTCTTAATAATCCTGTAGGTAGTTATTTCAAACGTTACTACTGAGGAGCTTTTACCAAAAAGTGAGTTATAAAGAGGTGCATGTTTTTAGTTAAATAACTTCTAGAAATAAAGTCTCAACACATAGGTCTAATTGGCACAGAGAAAAGACATAGTTTTTTATGTTTTATTAAAAAGTAGGGCACAGATAAATCCTACTTTGTAGCATAAAAAATGCCTTTATGAGAAGGAGTTTTACTGAAGAAACACAGGGGATTATGATTTATTATCGCTCTAATTCATCTATTTTATTAGAAAAGTGACTCTTATTTTACCCTTTTTATCCTACTAATAATCCCTACGGATTAGTATCATTGATGTTTTTTGTAACTTCTTGAAGAAAAGCTCTTCTTATAGCCTTCGAGAAAAATTCATCTTCTGCAATCCTTTCAGGATGCCATTGTACTAATAATAACCATGATTTATTCTCAGGTTGTTCCCATTCGAGTGCTTCAATAATTTTCTTGTTTATATGTATAGTAGAGTAGGCTGTTGCTATCAATCCAACGCCTAATTGTTCTGCTGACTGATGATGTGCCGAATTTATAATCCCAGTTGATTGAGTCGTGATATTTTGAATAAAGGACCCTTGTATTAAATTGACTTCATGCAACTGATCTTTTCCCTCTATTTTGCCATGTTGTAAATTGCCTAATACTGATGGAATATCAGGTACGAGAGACCCTCCTAGAGCAACATTTGTAATTTGAAGTCCGCGGCATATTCCTAGTAATGGCTTTTTCAATTCAAAAACAGAGGCTAATATTTTTAATTCAAACAAATCTCTATTCTCATCAATTTGATTCGGATCTAGAATAGGAAGGTATGCTGATTTATTATAAAACTTTGGATGAACATCTTCGCCTCCTGTCAAAATGATGCCCTGACACTCAGTTATCTGTGAAACATTATCCAATTGATATGATAAGCGGATAATATGAATATCAGGATTTACAGAAAGTATCCATTTACTATAGTCCTCAAACTTTCGTGAATCTGTTATGCCAATACAAATGTTTTCCATTAACGCCTTTTTGACAAAGATGAAGAAGTTTCTGAAATTAACGTCTCTTTTTCAGCCATTTTTCTGAGTAATTGAAATTGTATATATTTAGAGAAATAATAAGTAATGAATCTCTATATATGATTAAAGGCAAAATTTGCTTTAGTTATTCCTTCAACTGATACTGAGTAATCAATTTTGAATTGCATGA
>CANCKV010000429.1 GCA_947378615.1 Chitinophagaceae bacterium
AGGTAAAGATTTGAAACTGCCAAATAAACTTTGATAAAAGGGTAAAGTTTATTTTTATGGGGAAGGGATTGGGGGAAATAGTGGATTGTGTTAAACAATAGTGACTAAAAAATGTGGTTAGCCGAAAATTCGGCTCCTTTTTTCCCTGAAAGAGGGTTGAAAGTTGATTTGAAAATATATTTTAAACAAATGACGAATTATTGCAAGCAATTACTTTATATTTGTTTCAGTAAAGGAAGGATATCCCAAAGAAAGACTATCCGATTAAGAAGACTTCCTGCATAAGAAAATATAATAATTGAATTTGAGGGATTGATATTGTAGCTAATAAATAACGGCATTTTTGAGCAAGAGTGGATAGGGTTGTTATTTATTAAGCGAAGATTGTAGTGTATTTGACGTGGACTAGCAGAGGACTAGGAAGAAATAAATATTTATAAAATTAGAATAACAAAATTTATTAACAATAACAGGAAGTTTTAATTGATAGTGGAAAGAAGAGAATTGCCCCCTTAATTATTAAAAACATGCGACAATACAAATATAAAGCGCAACATTAAACTTTCTATACCCTTCTAATTTAAAGCAGATGGCAAATACAGTAAATACAGCTTTCAATGGATTCAATAAGGACATTGTTAATTTAGATCCAGACAGAACAGTAATAGCTAATTCAAGTAGGAATTGGCTTTATGGAAAATTAAATAATTTACAAAGTAAAGCGGACTTAGATTTTCCATTTAAGTACCAAGATAAGCATATAAAATATGGCTCATTTGCTAGGAAAACTAAAATCAGAGAACTAGATGATGTCGATATAATGTTTTGTTTAACTGCAGATGGTGCAACATACTTGAAAAATTTCGAAACGTATACAATTCATACAACAAATGCAGGAAACAGATTGAAATATTTATCAGACAATAATGTTCTAAATTCAAGAAAAGTTGTAAACAAATTTAAATTATCACTTGCAAATATCGAACACTATAAATCTGCTGACTTACATAGCCGTGGCGAAGCTGCAACTTTAAGTTTACAATCTTATGAATGGGTATTTGACATAGTTCCTTGTTTTTATACTGATACAAATCTATATTTAATTCCAGATGGTAATGGAAATTGGAAATCAACAGACCCAAGAATTGACCAAGATATAATTACTACTGCAAATCAAAAGTACAGTGGAAGAGTATTGCAATTAATCAGAACTCTAAAATATTGGAATAGGCATAATGCAACTTACACAATCACCTCTTATTTATTCGAACAGATTGTTGTTAGTTTTATTAATAGTAGGTTTGAATTAAACCAATGGATAGATTTTGATATAAGAGATTTTTTCAATTATTTATGTTCCCAAATTTACAATTCCGTAAACGATCCAAAAGGAATTCAAGGTGACTTAAATAAACTAACTTTCGAAGAAAAAAAAGCTATTTCTGAAAAAGCTGCTTGGGCTTATAATAAAGCAAAAGAAGCAACAAACGCTGAAACACAAGACGAAGACCAAGAAAAAGCAATAAATAAATGGCGTGAAATTTTTGGCTCTAAATTTCCAACTTATGGATAATATAGGAAAACATATACTTGAAACTCAAAATGAGAGTTTCCAAATCGACCAACTACTTGCACAACAAAGTATTTATTCAAATGCCAAAATCTTTCAAAGCATTTTAATATTTATAACAATCCCTTTGCCTATTATTTTGGCTTTTATTATAAAAAGTTACCCTGATTTAATTGACGAGAAGAACTGGGTGTTTGTTCTATACTTAATTGTTGCTTCGTTTAGCGAAAAGGTCTTACAAGGTTTCATTGACAGGTTTAAGAAACTTGCGGCTTCAATTCAAGAAGTTTTTGATTCAAAAGTCCTAATAATTGAGCAAAATGAGACATTAAACATAGCAAATGTAGATAATGAAACTATTAGAGAATATTCAAAAAAGCCCAGAAAGAATGTTGATAAAGTTAAAAATGTAACAAATTGGTATTCACTCAATATAATAAATCTAAAAACTAACATTGCAAGTATTTTATGTCAAAGGACTAATATTTATTACGATTTTTCTATTAGAAAACGCTACAATTGGATAATGAGAATTTTAGTATTTTTTACATTTTTGGTTTTGCTAATAATTTCATTAAAACATGATGTTTCTTTAAAGATTTTTTTAATTGAGGTTGTAATTCCATCTATACCTGTTTTTATGTTTGCATATAAAGAAATAAATTCTAACACTGAGTCAATTGACAATTTAAAGCATTTAAAAAATTTAATTGAGGACAATATTGGTGGGTTAAATATAAATAGCACCATTGAGAATTCATTATTACGAAAAATACAAGACAGGATTTACGCAAATAGGAATCTAAGCCCATTAATTCCAGACTGTTTATATGAAATGATAAGACCAAAATTAGAAGATGAAATGAATTATTCAGTGAAAGAAAGAGTTGAAAAATTAACAAACTAAAAATACTGCGTACAAAACAAATGTATTTAGTAAAATGCTTACAGGCGAAAGTAATTCTGCAGTTAATTGTTCCTATTAGCTTTGTTTTGGGCAGATCAATAAAACAAGCTTTTGTACCTAGATTTGAGCCTAGGTAATGAAATTAGGCAGGGTGGTATAGGCAAACTGAATATATTTGCTAACAAACAAACACAATGCCTGTCGTTTGCAGCAAGTGCAAAAAGACAGCGACATGCTGACACAAAAAATTAAAAAAATTGAATTGAAGAATTAAATATGGCCAAGGTACAAAAAACAACAGATACATTAAACTTAGAAACCATTCTGTTTAATTGCCGAGAATATCTACGCAGTAATGCTTCGCTGAATGATAAAAGGGACTTGCTTTTAACGCTGGTCTTCCTGCGATTTATTGGAGAGAAGTTTGAAAACACGCAGAACGAAATGAGGCAAGAATGTCTTAATAATGGCATTACAGATGAGGAAGTAATAAAATCGTTTCTTAATAGTCCAAGTCGTTACAAAGGGATTGCTTTTGTACCTGAAAAAGCACGTTGGTCGATGATTATTGATCAGCCTTCATCAAAATTAAATGCTACGCTGGATGATGCTATTCAGGAGCTTGAGAATAGTGGAGATACTTTGAAAGGTTGTATCCGTATTGGTTTGTTTACTCAAATTAATCTCGAAGCTAACGTTATTAAAAAGGTTGTTGACGAAGTAAATAAAATTTCGCACAAGACCTTTGGTGAGGAGAAAGATTTGATTGGTCGTGTGTATGAATATTTCTTAAAGAATTTTGCGGTAAATGCAACTAAGGAGGAGGGTGAGTTTTATACGCCACACGATATAGTAGAACTGATTGCCGCTTTTGTTGAGCCATTTGATGGAACGCTGTATGACCCATGTTGTGGTTCGGGCGGTATGTTTATTCAGTGTGCAAAGTATGTAAAAGCAAAGCAAGGTGATATTAAAATGGTAAACGTATATGGACAAGAGAGAGACCCTGCCACCTATCGACTTGCCAAAATGAATCTTGCCATGCGAGGTATATCCCATCATTTAGGCGAAAATAATGCTGATACATTTTCAAATGACTTACATAAAGGTTTGACCTTCGACTACATCATGGCAAATCCACCATTTAATCTTAAGAAATGGTATGATATTACACTAAGCAAGGATTCTCGTTGGGCAGACTACTCAGTACCACCCGAGGGCAACGCCAACTATGCTTGGATATTGCATATTCTGTCGAAGTTGAAGGCTGGTAAGGGGCAATGTCATTAAGTTAAGGCAATAAATTCAGGAAAAAAACGTTTGATGAATAAAGAAAAATTATGTCATCAATCAAAAAGGATTCAGTTATTGCTTTGAATTTAGGTTTATTCGAGAAAATGAAATCATTTTTAGACAATATACTTGAGGACTCTGTTCTTAGGAAAGAATTAACAGGGTC
>CANCKV010000430.1 GCA_947378615.1 Chitinophagaceae bacterium
GCGATGGAAAGTAATATTCGAGAATCTGTAATAGAGGCTTATAATATTTATAGTAGAGTTTTAGAAAAAGAAAATAACTATAAAGAGGCATTCAAATACAAGTGCCTCTATATGATAGCAAATGATAGTGACCAATCTGCAAGTAATAATAATATTATACAGTCGTTTGAAAATGAGAGAAGTACTCAATATTTAGCTGTTATAAAAGCTGAGGAAAAACAAAAAGACGCAGAATTAAATCAGCAACGTCTTTTGATTACGGCCATTTTAGTTGCACTATTAGTTCTTATCGGAGTTGTAGTTTTGATATTATATTCAAGAGACAAGTTGATTTCTGCTAATTTGGAAGTTGAACGTTCTTATGCTGAATTGATACAAAGTAATGAACAAATAAAGGAACAATCAGATCATATAGAAGAGTTGAGTAAATTAAAGGACAGACTATTTGCCATCATTTCACACGATTTGAGAGGTCCTTTAAAGAATTTACATAGCTTTTTAACTCTATTAGTTGCTGAGAAACTTTCGATTGATAAATTTAATAATATCCTTCCAATTTTGGTAAGGGGTGTAAGCAATACAACAGAACTTGTTGAGAACTTATTGTATTGGTCTAAATCTCAGTTAAAAGGAGCAACAATTAGTAAAACTAGTTTTGACATCAATACATTAGTTCAAAATCAAATAGGTCTATTTGAAAATCAGGCTACTAATAAACAAATCAAATTGTCGAACGAAACGCATGAAAAAACACTCGTTTTTGCTGACGAGAATATGATTGACCTTGTATTACGCAATTTGGTGTATAATGCTATCAAATTTTGCAAAGCAGGCGGTTCTATTAGATTAACTACAAAAAGACTAGAGCAATCCATCGAAATAAGTGTGACTGATAGTGGGGTTGGCATTGCTCCTGAAAACATTGATAAAATATTTCAGACTCATGAGAAATTTACCACTTTGGGTACAGACAAGGAATCAGGCACCGGACTTGGATTATTGCTGTGTAAAGAATTTATTGAAAAAAATAATGGGCTTATTGGGGTTGAGAGTGAAGTGGGAAAAGGAACACGTTTTTGGTTTACGCTTTCAATTGGTAGTTAAACTTTAAGATTTTATGATTTTTTGTAAGTATTTGTAGGTATATATTTCATAACAATTTGAATCAAGGGTTTAAAGTCTATAAGCAGCTAAGAATGAATTTTATACTATTGAAAATGGACTAGTTTGCTTTTCTTTTTCAGAAATACTCACTACGTAGCCTAAAATTATCATTTGACAATCAATACTTTTAATAAATATCAAATTTAATAGAATCGGCAAAAAAACGAGGTAGAAAAGTTCCATTTATAGCTCATGACGGAGCATTTTAAGGTTGAAATGTTCCATCAATACCTCATGACGGGTGATTTTAAGGTTGAAATGTTCCATCAATACCTTATGACGGAACATTTTAAGGTTGAAAAGTACCATTTATAGCTCATGACGGAGCATTTTAAGGTTGGAATTTTGAGGTTAGAATAACTTTAATCATTTTTCAGAGTCATAAATAATCAGTTAAGGCAAATACGAAATTTTTTTCGTTTCGAATTTCATGTTTATCAAGCATAAAAATAATCCTTTTCAACTTTCACACTTTCATACTCTGATAACATTTTTATTAATAACTGTTATTAAGAATAGGGGGGATTACTCATAAGATATCGTAGTTTTTATTTTAGGATTATAATGACTTAGACTCAGGGATTTATTTTCATCCATTAATTTGCTATTACTCCTATTTTTGTGTCTAAATCTATTTAAGTTATGAGTTACCCAAAGTCGTCTGTTCTCCTGAGAAGAATCTGCTTCATTGTTCCTGCTATTTGTGCTTTCAGTTTTATGATGGCAAAGCTTAATAATCCCAAAATAGAAATCCCTTCAATCATTGAATTGTGTTTCACTTTTCTATTTTTCATCCTGTTTTTAGTGGGGAATACACTGTATAATAAGGAAAAGGGGATGCCGATGTTTCATTTTATGGTGTATTCTTCTTCACTTAAATTTAGCCTAGGACTCATATTAGCATTTGTAACAATAATTGGATTGATTGGTTATTTTTGGTGGAGATAAAGATGGTCACTTGAATTTAACTGCTTAGTTATTTTATTTTATTTAAAATCTTTTGTTCGTAATAATTTTCCCCTATATATTTGCGACCGAAATGATAAATAGTACAAATACAACAATAAAGACAATGAAGCAATTCCCACTTGGGAAGGTATAATTGTGTGTGTATTTTGAAACATATTAAACAGCCTTCCCACAGTGGGGAGGCTGTTTGCGTTTACGAACATCATCATAATAATTATTCATTAAAAAACTGTTTAAATACAGTAAAACAGGAGGACTTAAAATGAAAGTAGCCGTAGTAGGGGCAACAGGCCTTGTGGGCACAAAAATGTTGGAAGTTTTAGCAGAAAGAAACTTCCCTGTAACTGAACTGATTCCCGTTGCATCGGAGCGTTCTGTAGGTAAAGAAGTGGAATTTAAAGGAAAGAAGTACAAAGTGGTCAGCATGGCAGACGGTGTTGCTGCAAAGCCTGATGTTGCTATTTTCTCTGCTGGTGGTAGTACATCTCTCGAATGGGCACCAAAGTTTGCAGAAGCAGGCGTTACAGTAATTGATAATAGTAGTGCTTGGCGTATGGATCCTACTAAAAAATTAGTGGTGCCTGAAGTAAATGCGGATGTATTAACCAAAGAAGATAAGATTATCGCTAATCCGAACTGTAGTACTATTCAAATGGTAGTGGCTTTGCAACCTTTACATGCAAAATATAAAATAAAGAGAGTGGTAGTAAGCACTTATCAAAGTGTGACAGGAACAGGAAAGAAAGCTGTTGACCAATTATTTAATGAAAGAAAAGGCATAGCAGGCGATATGGCGTACAAATACCAAATTGACCTGAATGTGATTCCTCAGATTGATGTTTTCCTTGAAAATGGATATACTAAGGAAGAAATGAAAATGGTGAAAGAAACTTGCAAAATTATGCAGGATGATAACATCAAGGTAACTGCCACTACCGTTCGTATCCCAGTAGTTGGTGGGCATAGCGAAAGTGTAAATGTTGAGTTTGAAAATGAATTTGACCTTGATGAATTAAAACAATTATTGGCTACTGCTCCGGGGATAGTATTGCAACAAAATGATGCTGAGCAATTCTATCCAATGCCATTATGGGCACATGAAAAGGATGAGGTTTTTGTAGGAAGAATCCGTAGGGATGAATCTCAACCTAAGACAGTAAATCTTTGGATAGTAAGTGACAACCTAAGAAAAGGTGCTGCAACTAACGCCATTCAAATTGCTGAATACTTGGCAGGGAAAGGACTTCTTTAGTTGTTAGTTGTTAGTGGTTAGAATAATCAAAAAAGGCTATCTCGTTTAATGAGATAGCCTTTTTTGAAAATTTAATATTTAGTAATTGGTAAAATTAATATACTAACAACTAATCACTAACAACTAATCACTAATAACTAACCATCTATTTCCGTTTGTGAAAGGGTTTGGAAAAGAAATCATCTACCAATTTATTAAAGTCATCTGTATGTTCTTTCAGTGTTCCATGTCCCGAATCAGGTAGTATCCACAGATATGCATTTGGAATGTTTTTGTATATCTGAACGGTATGTTCTACGGGAATTAAATCATGGTCACCGCCAATAATCAATGAAGGGCATTTGATTGACTTGAGGCTTTTAAGGGGGATATTAGGTTGTCGCCAATCTAATAAAAACAGTTTCCAGTCATTTTTTTCTTTGGTAGTTTTGAGTGTAGCAGGATTTGTATTAGCAAACCTTTTTGCTTCCGACCTCCAATAGCTAGGATTAATTCCAGTACTATCAGGCCAAAGGTTAGCCCCTGTAGATACTAAT
>CANCKV010000431.1 GCA_947378615.1 Chitinophagaceae bacterium
CGATTTGCAAGAATATAAACCACTCACTGTGATTAATACCAAAACAACATTTCTTACACTTGTTAACATTTGCATAAGTGACACTTTGAGTTCATTTTGTAAAATAAATATAACTTTACACGTTGCGAATATAGTAGAATTTATATAAAGTCATAAATTCAAATCGCATAATAAATAATTTAAAAAAATAATTCTGCTTCTTTTAACGTTTTTTTTACTTTATAAAGCAAATGTTGTCAAAAGATTTCTCTTTTAATGAAAAATCGGTTTAACCATTTATTTACTTACTGTGACAGTTTGAGTAACAATAGATAAACAGCCTGTTATTAAAGAAATGATTACATCTGTAGTACTGAACTGTGTTTTGACAGAATAATTATTAGACTTTCCTGCCATTTTCTTTGCATCTACAGTATTTAGAGGAGTGATTCCCCATAATGCGTACCATTTGTGCTTATGTACGACAGTAAACTTTTTCGGAGCACCTGTACCAATATCTTGTTTAATGGTATAGCACGACGTAAAAATAAAACAAAATAAGAAAGCAACAAACCAAATTTTCTTCATCATCATTTTAAATATGAATATTTTTCATGGTTGCAATAATAGTTATGAATTTCTTCCAATTGTATCATCTAATGATTTTCTAAATGAATTGCCTATTGGGATAGTATAAGTATCAATAGTAATTTCATTTTTACTGATATAATCTATTTGAGACATTGCTATGATATAAGATCGATGAACCCTTAAAAAATCTTTCTGAGGCAACAATAACTCAAACTCCTTTAAGTTTTTCAGAGTAGTTAAGGGCGTTTTTTTACCTTTTAAAAATATTTGGGTATAATCTTTTAAGCCAGAGAAGAATAAAACATCAGCAAGGTTAATTTTTATTAATTTATAGTCCGACTTAATGAAAATATAGGATCTTCTATCATCGTGCTCTGATTTAATATTTTGAAAAACAAAGTCGTAGATATTTTTTTTCAGTGACAATACTCTTTCTAAGCTCAAAGGTGTCTGTAAATAAGCAAACACCTGTTGTGTATTCACGATATTGTCTATTTCCAAACCACTTCCACAACAGATTAACAAGGGTCGATTATGTTGCTTCTTAAGCCATTTTAATATATTATTATTTAGGGAGGGTATTGAACAGATTACTGCGGTAGGCTGTTCGGTGGGAATATTTAAAAGATTAGTTTCGTCTATGACCAATACATTGTTTGAAAAGTCAGTTGTTGACAAATAAGCTTGAAGTATAATAGCTTCCGAAAGCTGATGATGCACAATATAAAAATGAATCATAAATTTTTCTTTTTCCATTGATTAACAGAAGTAATAATACAAAAAAAGAGGCTATTTGAATAGCCTCTTTCCAAATCAATTTTTACAACATTATCTTACTATTCCTAAACTATCGATTTCTTTTATTGAAATTTGTGGTAAGACTGCTCTTTTATTCATTTTAAATATTGCAAAATTTGCAACAGTTAAAGCCTGTTCTTCTGAAATAAAAGTTTTACTGCCTTGAATTGCTGGGATTCTATCCATAGTAATATACAATTTCTTGTCAACAAATATCTGTGCACCCCAACCATTTTCAATTTTAACAGCTTTTGCAACAAATTCAATAGACTTATTATTACTCAAAAATTGTGAAACAGTAAAAACTATTACAGAAAATCCAAATAAAATGTATATCCAGTACTTTTTAATCATTTGTATTTAGTGCAACATTTGGTTGCCATTCTTCAAGGTCACCAAAATAAGTAGAGCTTGCCCTACCCATTGAAATAAAGCCACGCCCCTTGATTACAAATGAAACAGCTCCTTCGCGAGAAGATCTTTCAAATGAAGACTTTCTAGACCAAGTATCATTTGCAAAGTTATAATCCCATGTTTTTGAACTATACCCTCCGTTAACACCCAAAGTAATATATGCCTCAGTTCCCATGACCATCGCTACAGCACTATTACGTACAATATCAGAATAATCGTCATCATAACTTTGTGAACTAACATTTGAAATTGGGCTTAAGCCAGTCCAAGTATCATTAATTGGATTGTATGACCAAAAATCATTTACATTAGTACCACCACTACCTAATCCAGTAACAACATAACCTTGAGTCAATGAAGTTGTAGGATTTGTGTAAACAAAAGCAACTGCATTCATACGCTTGTTTGCTGCTTGAGAAATTACTTTTCCATTTGTAGGATAAGTAGCGTTTGTGTTTCCTATACTTTGTTTTTGTAACCAAACATCATTCTTTGCATCATATTGCCACAAATCTTTTAAATAGTTGCCATCATAGCCACAGGTTACATAACCATAATTACCAATTGCAAAAGCAGATGCACCATAACGACCTACTTTAACAGGATTGATTCCAGCATTAAAACCTAAATCTGCCTTTTTAGTCCAAGAATTATTGTCAACATTATATGCCCAAGTATCTTGAAATTTGATGTTTCCATCAGTTCCAGTAGTAATATAACCGTTTCTACCAATAGAAAAAGCGACAGCACCATTACGAGGAGTAGCCGCTGCTGGCATTTGTGCACAAACACGCCAAGCTCTAGCAGTATCAAATGACCACAAATCGTTATACCTTGTGTTTGTTGATCCATCATATCCTGTACCAACATAAGCAGTATCTCCAATTACAAAAGAAACGGCTTGAAATCGACCATACCCATCAAAATCAGGACGATTTACCCAGTTGCCACTTTGTTCTGGATTGGTTGAAGTTTTGTTGCATGCAAGTATTAATAAAATAACACTCGCTGGTAAAAAAAAGAAATACTTTAGTCTCTTCATTATTTAGAAATTTTGGCTGAAATTATACGGGCAGCGATTAGTGAAATAGTTAAAATGGATTTTCATAGTCTTTTTAATGATTAATAAGCTATATTTGTCTATTAATGTGTATTTCTTCCAATGAGAAATAGTTAAGTTTTCACAAATAATAGTATATAGGACATATATTATTATTAACCGATAAATTTGGAACAATTGTCGATACAATTAACTCGTTCATCAATAGTAACAAATTTGTAACAGGCATGCACAATATTATTGCTAATCTAGAGAATATTCTATTACAGTTTGGATAGAATCAATTAATAAATAGTTATGCCTTTTAAGCAAATTGCGCTTTTCGTTTTTATCTTTCTTTTTAGTATAACAGCTTGCAAAAAAGTTGACATACAATTTGGAACTCCAATTTTAGATAATCAATATACTCAAATCGTAAAGACCGACACCTTTTCTGCAAACTTATCTACGGTTTTTGTCGATTCTTTCGTAACCTCTGGTACAGGAGTTACTTTGTTAGGTGGTTACACAGATACTTCTTTTGGTAGAATTGATACAAAATGTTATTTCGAATTTGCACCTCCTTCTAATTCGAATAACTATGATAGTACTCGATTTGATTCACTATATCTTATTTTAAAACTGAATCGAAGTTATTATGGTGATACAACAAAATCGCTTCACTTAGATGTTAGAAGGCTATCTCAACAAATTCAATTCCCTGTAAATACATCAAGTTTTTACAATGTAGATACATTCCCCGTTAATCAATCGATTTTAGGTTCTACAGATGTTATTGTACAACCTAAATTTTATACCGACTCTATCGTCATTAAACTTAGCAATAATCTAGGAAAGGAATTCCTATCAAAATTAAAAGACAAGACTGACCTAGATATGCAGAATACAAGCAATTTTCTTTACTATTTCAATGGTCTTTGTATTAGCAGTAATTCACAGGCAAATATGATTTTAAATTGTACAGATAATATAACAATGCGCTTATGTTACAATAGGCCAGGAGTGGATAGTATAGAAAAATATCATACTGACTTTAATATATTTGATAAGCAACATCATTTTAATAATATATCTGTT
>CANCKV010000432.1 GCA_947378615.1 Chitinophagaceae bacterium
TAAAGCAAATGGCAAAAGCTACAGGAAGATCTATATTCCTAGTGGAACTTGAGAAAGTGCATAGTAAATGGGTGGGCGAATCTGAGAAGAATGTAGCGAAGATTTTTCAGGAATATCAACGTTGCAAAAAAGTACTTGACAAAACACCTATTCTGCTTTTTAACGAAGCGGATGCAATACTTGGAAAGCGTATTTCGGTTAAGTCGAGTGTTGATCAGATGAATAATTCCATGCAGAATTTGTTGCTGCAAAATCTCGAAGATTTTGAGGGTATTTTCATTGCAACATCAAATCTTGCCGATCAGTTAGATAGTGCCTTCGATAGGAGATTGTTGTACAAGGTAAAGTTTGCGAAACCTACACAATCTATTCGCGAACAAATCCTAAGAGAAGCATTTAGCGAGCTTAGCAACGAAACGATAAATAGTATCAATGGCAACTACTTATTAACAGGTGGTCAGATTCATAATATAAAAAAGAAGCTCCTTGTTAAATCCATTTTGTTTGGCAAAAAATGTCTTGATAATGAAATTCTTGAGCTGTGTAAAGCAGAATTTTCGTTATCTAGTCCACAGAGAAGTGAAATTGGTTTTAGATCTATGAATCAAAACGAAGCAGCCTGATTTATGAACAACATAATACATACGGCACATACAAACATAAAAGAGGAAATTGTCAGGGAAGGTGACATGCTATTTGAAGTAAAAAGAAGAATTTGGTTTATTGCCTTTTGTAGATTTCTACAATGGGCAATATTAACCTCTTACTTTTTTTATAACCTTCATAAAGTCAGTATAATCAATGCTTTTTTAAGTTGCTATGGATTATTGATACTTGCAATAGTGTTTTTATTGGAATGGCTGATAAAAGTCGAAATAAGTTATAGTTTCTTTTTGGGAAGAAACAATTTCATTTGGTTTCAAACTAAGAATCTTGTAAAACCAAGCAATCAGACCAATTTCAATAAATATTGCATCACTATCAGTGATATCTCTATTAATGGATTGGATAAGGACTGCAACCTAATATTGACAGATGGCAAAAAATATCCTTGGGGTAAAAGGAAAATTACTATTTGTGAGGATTTCTCCAAGAACTCTACTCATGTGTTAGATAAAATAGAAAAGATGAAGTATTATATGAAAAATTCTAAATTGATTGATAAGCAGAGAAATTCAGATCGTTTTATAACTAACCGTTATTTTATAAAAACAGAACTGTCTACTGAAAACCTAGACCAATCATTATCAAAAGGGTGGTTTAGAATGCAACAGCATTTTTTTACCACCCACTTTATCTACATAAATCATCAATATCAAAGTGCTATTTGGTTGCGATATAATTTGAAACACTTACCTGTTTCTCTTAAAAAAATTAACTTGATTTATGGATCCGAAGAATTTGAATACGAGGTGGTTTCTTTTAAAATCAATAACACGTATCAGGAACTTTTTCTAAAGCACCAAGAGTCTTACGGCAATAATATATATCCAACTTTAGAAGCTCTTTTATTTGGAAATTCACAATTTGACCGATTTAATTCTTTTGTAATTAATATCTATGATAAAACAAGATTAATAGGAGCAAAAATATTTGATATTGGCAATTCAAGTGCCGCAGGAATTGTTAGTTTCTTTGATCCAGAGTATAGTAAATATTCTTTATCAGACCTGATGACTTATCGGGCAATTGATTATTGTACTGAAAAGGGATTAGCCTATTTCTATCCCGGATATTTTGTACCGGGAATTACAGGTTTCCCTTATAAGATGGAGATTTATCATGGAGCTCTTGAATTCTTCAGGATAAGTACATCTAGTTGGCGTTCATTACATTCGTTTTCAAGCTTGGACATTCCTTTAGATGAAATGATCGGCGCATTAAATGATTTACAAGGAGTTTTGATACATAATGACATTAATGCATTGATGGTCACAAACACCGGTTTTCAAACATCAGATAATTTGGAAAATTATCCTATCCTTCTCCTTTGCAGTACCACAGATGAATCGGATTGTGATAGGGCAATCACCTACAATTGTATCGATAAAAAATATTATTGTTATCATTTACCACAGTCAGAAGTGAAATTGGATTTATCAGGAGAGAGTATTACTTGTGAAATCATTTTTGAGTTTTACCATTTGTTATTGGCTTCAAATTCAATTGAAGAGTTAGTTGGAATGATTGAAACAATTTAATGGGTATCCTTATATATGTTTAAAAGGAGGAGGCTAAGAACCTAAAATGCAGAAAGGAAGGAGCAAACTAGGAAAAAGGAAAACATTGATTTGACTTAGTCTCTTTCAAGCTTTGAATCGTTAAAGAAGAGTATAGATGAGAAAAATAGATAAACCCACTTTGTACTTCTTTGCACCTAATTGTCTTAGTGTTAGAGAGTATAATAAAGAATGAAATATAAATTAATAAGTTATGATTAGAGAAATGATGTTTGGAGCATTGCCTTTTAAAGAAAGCTTGCTTTCTGTATTAAATAATAAAAAAATAAGTTTCAAAAACGCTCCTGATTGGGACTTTATTGAAAATAATAGATTTTATTATACCCAAATACAGACTGATGAACCTGCTAGTTTTCATTACAAAATTCAAATTGAAGATAAAATAATGGAAGGTGATATCATAGCAGATGATTATCAGGATGTAATCCGGAAACTAAACCTGAGCAACACACCTATTGGTAACAATGATTTTCTGATCATTGAACCGAACGCTAATTTATCAAGACATTTAAGAGATAAGGACTATGCTAAAATTTTAGCAGAATATGACAGAGTCCAGAAAGTCATTGATGAACTATTTCTATCAATCAACAAACAGAATTTCTTTACAAGAATAGAATACCAGGGTAGCTTAGTATTATTTATTGCCGACGATCTAGTGGCAGCATTAGATGCAAATTGGATGGACTTAATTGAAAAGAAGGAGCAGAATACAAAAGAACTATATATAGGTAATGTGGAATTTTATTTTGATAAGATTGGTAAGTCATTAGGATTAATGTATGACCTATCGGAACTTGGATTTGAGGGAAATACTAAAAACGAATTTGCTGATTTTATTCTTCATACTAAACCACAGGTGGCAAAGGAACTATTGATTGAAATGCTCAAAAAAGAATTGACGAGTATATTGGATATCATTCTTTTCAATAAAAAAAGAATTGAAAACAAGGAGGTATATTATAAAACGTTTTACTCTGCCTTTCAGAATAAAAACTTTTTAATAGCTGATATCAATGAGATGACGCCATTTATAGCAAGAATGAATGTTAAAGTTAGCAGTCAAATAAAACTTGATTACACACTTTTTGTAGGCATACACACGGGTGGCAGATCATTACATAAATTAAAGTCAGCCTATTATGACTTTATGCAATCTAAAACATATTCAAAATTTAGATTAGTTCCCACGGACATAAATAAACAGTCAATTTTTATTCAATGTTGTATGCAGCGCTATATTTTCTTCCCGATTATAGAAACGCATAATAACGGTTCGGCCTATCGTTTGTCAGACAAGAGTGAATTATTTCCTTTTACAGCAGATAAAAGAGTAGACGAAGTAGATGCAAAGATTATTCTATTTGGAAATAAAGACCAATCCTTTGAAAATCTTTCTCCACAAGAAGGGGAGAATTGCCAAAAAGCAATTGATGATTTAATAAAATTGTTTACTCTTTATTTTCCTAGTAAAGAAATTGATATTAAAGATTATTTCGACAATCTAATTGAAAAAACAAATCAACAGGTGTCACCCTTTAATTTGAGAGAAGAATTAGATGGTCAATATTTTGTAAAGTGTTGGAACAAGTAACAGGTAGTAAGTTGTAAGTAAAAAGTAATAAGTAGTAAGTTGTAAGTAATAAGTTGTATGTAGTTGACTTTAAG
>CANCKV010000433.1 GCA_947378615.1 Chitinophagaceae bacterium
AGTAGGGAAAGAGTATGAGAACGATAAAACTTGTGTTATTTGTGCCATAATTTAATTTAGTTATGAGTTATGAAATATGAGTGCTTTAACGTTGTACGTTTTAAGTATTACGTTATACGTTTTGCGTATTTTTTGCTTTTTTAGTGTGACTTGTTATTGGAGAGCATGGCATCTATATCATCTTGGTTATAATAGATGATACTGCCTATCTTGGTGAAAGAGAGTGTTCCATTTATACGAAGGTTTTGAAGGGTGCCAGGTGAGATTTTTAGCACTTTTCTTACTTCACTACTTTTCAGCCACTGCATCTGCTTGGGGGCTTTGATTTGAATGATGCTTCTTAAATCTTCTAATAACTTGTGTCTGAAATTGTCTAAGTCGTCAACTGTAACTACATTAATTGCCATTTTCTATTATTTGACACAAAAGACGATGGTTTGATTGGATAAAAAACAGAGCCTCTGATAAGACTCTGAAAGATTTATATCATATTTAATTAAAAGAACTCAAAAATCATCTGATTCATCCATTTTGGCACTCAATTTATCAGTAAGTACTTCCATGTATTTTATTCTGTTCATTTTCCTTGCTTTTATTTCAGAAAATGTTCGGCTAAAATTTCCCAAATCAATTTTGAATGCAATTTCGAATGCTTTTACTATTTCGTTTAGGTCTGCATTACCATTATTAAATGCCCCATCAATAAAAAGTGCATAAATCAACTCGATTAAAGCGACTTTTTTACCTGTCCATATTATTCCAACTTTCGGCACACACTCTGCTTTTTTGGATATCAATTCAATACAACTACATTTCTTTAATAGACTAATTGAAGACTCTAAATAGATTAGAATCAGTTCGTTAGAAAGAATTGTTGCAGCCTTATTATCATGACTAGTATTAAACCGAAAATCAGAAGAGAAATAACTGCTATTTAAACATTGCTTTACATCAAACATACCTCTGGTAAAAAATTTTCTATCTTGGCAAGTGTCACTACATTTAACGTATTTATGAAAATCGAGGTTATCTTCAAAGTAAAGGTTAATTCTTTTTTGTTCTTTCCTGAAATATTTACTAAGCACCTTTTTACCACACTGTGGCTTTCTTTTTTCAATTTTATAGATTCTGTTATAATAAATAAGCTTTGAAAGAAATAGCGGCTTTACGTGTTTGAAAAAATGGATTTCCTCTTCAACTGAATTAAAATCATTCGTCACAACATCGCCTTTTAACTTTTCTAAAGCATTAAAAATAATTGGAATTGCCATTTCAGCTAATTTGACAGGACTATCAGTTTCAAGTTCAAGCAATTGAAGACCGTCATTCAATTTAGATAGATCTTCTAAATAATTAGTATTCATAAGAAAGATATTTTATGTATAATACTTTAAAATGTCTGAAAAAATGAACAAAGGTATTTGAAATAAAAAGTTATTAGTAATGAAATATTAGATATAAGAAGTTGGGGTTAGTGGTAAGTTGAAGTGATCATGATAAATAAAACTTAATAACTGATTTAGGCTTTTAGGAAGCAACTATATTTTGACATAAAATCGAATTTACTGTCAAAATATAGCTATATTTGCACTAAAACATTTTGTATTCATGGGAAAAGAAGTATTACAAATTGAGAAACTTAAAGAATCCTTTTTAAATAAAGAGAATTTTAAAATAGCTGACTTACAAGCTTTTTATCATTCTATTGATAAGGATTTACCAAAAACAACGATTAATTGGAGAATAAATTCACTTGTCAAATCAAATGCAATTCAACGCATTGGGCGAGGAATGTATAAATGTGGAAGTGGAAATCACTTTACACCTGAACTATCTCAAAAGGCTTCGAGAATAAATAACTTGATGAAGATTAATTTCCCCTATCTGAAGTTCCTAATTTGGCAAATCAGCGAAATAAATATTTTATCGCAACACCTCATCAATAAGGATATTATCTATGTTGAAGTGGAAAGAGAGGCTGTTGAAGCTGTTTTTGAACTTCTTAGAGAAAAATTAAAGTATGTATTAAAAGGGAAATCAAACGAAGATGTTTATTTAGAAGAGAGAATTATCGTAGTACGGTCATTGGTGTCTGGTTCTCCATCCCAATTAGTAAAGAATGTACCCACTACAAGTATCGAAAAACTATTGGTCGATTTATATTGTGACAAAGAGTTTGAGTTTTTACAAGGATATGAACTCACCTTTATTTTTAATACCGCATTTTCAAAATATACAATCAACACAAACAAACTTCTTCGTTATGCATCAAGGAAGGCAAGGAGGGAACAAGTTGCTGAATTTTTATTAGAGGAAGTAGGGGTTAGTTGTTAGTTGTTAGGGTGTTAGTGGTTAGAAAGAGAGTTTTGAGATATGAGTATTAGGTTGTATGTTGAAGTTGTAAGTTGTAGGTAATAAGTAGAAAGTTAGTGATTTTAGTTATCAATTTAGAGGACTATAAAATGACAGTAAAATGGGTTTACTGTCAATAAAACAAACAAATGATTGAGGAAAAGTGTATTTCAAAAGAATGGATTACAGAAATTGCAAGGATTAAAAAAGCAGATAAAGGATTGGTTCAAAAACTTATTCGAGCTTTAATGCTTTTGGAAGGACTGAGTGAATCCAGACTTGAATTTGTTTTTAAAGGTGGAACTGCTTTAATGTTATTGCTTAACAGTACAAAAAGACTCTCTATTGATATTGATATTATTATTCCTATTCAAATTGAAAATATTGAAGAACTATTGTCAGAGATTGCAATAAAAAAAGGATTTACCAAAGTGGAAGTACAACATCGAAATGCAATCAGTGGCATTGAAAAAGCTCATTACAAATTCTATTATACTAATTCCCTAAAGGAAAATGATGAGGATTTTGTTTTGCTTGATATTTTATTTGAAAGTATTCATTATAGCAAGACGGTTTCAACACCTATACAATCATCATTTGTAACGCATGAAGGTGAAATTACCAAAACCATGACTCCCGATTTCAATAATATCATGGGAGACAAGTTGACTGCTTTTGCTCCGAACACAACCGGGATTCCTTATTTAAAAAAAGGAAAACCGATGGGACAAGAGATCATCAAACAGTTGTATGATATTGGAAATATATTTGACGAGATAGATGATATAACTGTGGTGAAGATGGTGTTTTCAAATTTCGCACTGGTAGAAATGCAATATAGAAGTTTAGGAGTTGATGTAAATATCGTTTTCAATGACATTATAGAGCATTGCCTTTCTATCGCATTGAGGCAACCGATTGGTAATACAAACTTTGAAATATTGTCCTTAGGATTGAAGCAAATATCTAATTATATATTTTCTGAAACGTACCATATTGAAAAAGCTACCGTTCATGCAGCAAAAACAGCCTATCTTATAACTTTGTTCCAAACGGAGGGTGTGATTGAACGATATAGTAACAAAATAGATATGACAGATTGGAAAATTGAACAACCAAATAACACTAAACTGAATAAACTCAAAAAGTCAAATCCTGAAGCATTTTATTACTTGTTCAAATACAATTTGTTAGTGTTAGGTTTTAAGTTGTAAGTTTTAGGTTTTAGATTGGATATAAGTTGTAGGTAGAATAGCCAAAAAAAATATTAAAAATGCTTTGGGATTTCATTTTTAATATTATTTTTTGGATTTTATTATGTGAAATTTATTTTTTCTTGTAATAACTTATTGAGGTGATATATTAGAAACCAATAATAAAATGGCATTAATTATATACTTTATTTTTATCTCTTTTTAGTTATTTACCTACTCTATCTAAGTTAAAAAAAAGCTTAAAATCATCAAACTACTCTTAAACCAAGATTACGCAATAGGACTCTTCTATAACAATTCACAACTACTTCAAACACAAGCTTTTACTTGATTTGTTTGACT
>CANCKV010000434.1 GCA_947378615.1 Chitinophagaceae bacterium
GGGAAAGTCTATAGAAATAAGACACTTCTAAAGTAATGCCTTAGCGTTTAACTCAGATTGCGCAATAGACTCGTTTTTAGATTCACAAATACAAAAAGGACAAGTTTTTATGCTGATTTTTTGACTGAAAACATAATATATTACCTTGAAGTCAAACAAATCAAGTAAAAGCTTGTGTTTGAAGTAGTTGTGAATTGTAGTAGAGTCCTATTGAATAATCTGGGTTTAATAGTAGTTGCTGATTTTAAGTTTTTTTTTAACTTAGATAGAGTAGGTAAGAAACAAAAAATAGATAAAAATAAAGTATATAATTAATGCCATTTTGTAATTGGTTTCTAATATATCACCTCAATAAGTTATTACAAGAAAAAAAAAATTTCAAATAATAAAATCCAAAAACATTTTAACATTATTTTTTGGCTATCTACTTACAATTTAAATAAAAATTATAACTTACTATCTATAAACTGTAACCTAACACTAACCATTAACAAATAATACTTAAACAAGTAATAAAATGCTTCTGGATTTGACTTTTTGAGTTTATTCAGTTTGGTGATATTAGGCTGTTCAATTTTCCAATCTGTCATATCTATTTTCTTACTATATCGTTCAATAGCTCCCTCTGTTTGGAACAAAGCTATAAGATAGGCAGTTTTTGCTGCATGAACGGTAGCTTTTTCAATGTGGTACGTTTCAGAAAATATATAATTAGGGCTTACTCAATAACTAAGAAACCCTTATGTATAAATTGTTTTAGAGCATTTCTATCATATTTACTGAAAGCCTTTTTGATTCTATAGTCAAATATCATTGCAGCAACTTTTTGAGCTTCTGTTTTTTTGAAGGAAAAGTAGCTTTCAATGTTACTGAATTTACTAAAAAAGGTCATTTTTGATGAATTCCATAGTAAAATAATCGATTTTGTAAATTTCCTGAGTTGTTGAGTAAGCCCTAATTAGATATTTGATTCAATCCTAAGGACAATATATCATAGTTTGTATTACCAATCGGTTGCCTCAATGCGATAGAAAGGCAATGCTCTATAATGTCATTGAATACGATTTTACATCATTTCCCAAATTTCTATATTGCATTTCAACCTTTGCGAAGTTAGTAAACACCGTTTTAATCACAGTTACATCATCTATCTCATCAAATATGTTTCCAATATTATATAACTGTTTGATTATCTCTTGCCCCATCGGTTTACCTTTTTTAAAATAGTGTATCCCTGTAGTGTTTGGTGCAAATGCAGTCAACTTGTCTCCCATGTTGTTATTAAAATCAGGAGTCATAGTTTTGGTAATTTCACCCACATGTGTTATAAATGAAGATTGTATTGGAGTGGAGGCAATCTTACTGTAATGTATCTCTTCAAAGAGAATGTCAAGCAATAAAAACTTTTCGTCATCCTTTTTAAATGAATTTGTATAATAAAACTTGTAATGCCCTTTTTCAATACCACTTATTGCATTTCGATGTTGTTCTTCCGCTTTGGTAAATCCCTTATCTTAGGCAATCTCTGTCATTAATTCTTCAAAATTTTTAATCTTAACTGGTATAATTATCTCAATATCTATTGAAAGTTTTTTTGTACTGTTAAGCAATAGCATCAAAGCTGTCCAACCTTTAAAAAAAAGTGAAGTCTGGATTCACTTAAGCCTTCTAGAAGTATTAAAGCTCGAATAAGTTTTTGAACCAATCCTTTGTTAGCTTTTTTAATCCTTGAAATTTCTGTAATCCATTCTTTTAGTACACCTTTCTTGAATCATTTGATTGTTTTATTGACAGTAAACCCACTTTACTGTCATTCTATAGTATTCTTAAAGTATAAGCATAAACCAAACCTACCCATAACTTATAAATCATATCTCTTAACTCCTTCTCTAACCACTATTTTACCACTGACAAAAATTCAGATAATTGTTCCCTCTTAGCTTTCCTTGATGCCTATCGAAGAAGTTTATTCTCATTTATTGTGTATTTTGAAAATGCATGATTAAAAATAAAAGTCAGTTCATATCCATGTAAAAATTCAAACTCTTTATCACTAAATAAGTCGTCCATTAGTTTTTCGATAGTTTTAGTAGGTACATTCTTTACTAATTGGGATGGGGAACCCGTCACCAATGACCGTACAACGATTATTCTTTCTCCAAAATAAACATCTTCGATTGATTTTGCTTTTAATACTTACTTAAATTTTTCTCTTAGAAGTTCAAAGGCAGCTTCAACTGCCTCTCTTTCCACATCAACATAGATAATATCTTTATTGATGAGGTGTTGCGATAAAATATTTATTTCACTAATTCGCCAAATTAAGTACTTAATGTATGGAAAATTAATCTTCATCATATTGTTTACTCTCAATGTTTTTTGAGATAGTTCTGGAGTAAAGATATTTCCTCTTCCACACTTATACAAGCCTCGCCCAATGCGCTGAATGGCATTTGATTTAACAAGAGAATTTATTCTTCAATTAATCGTTGTATTTGGTAAATCCTTATCAATAGAATGATAAAAAGTTTGTAAGTCAGCTATTTTAAAATTCTCATTATTCCCAAATGTGTCAGTAAGTTTCTCTATTTGTAATACTTCATTGCCCATAATACAAAATATTTTTGTTCGAATTTAGCTATATTTTGACAGTAGATTTGATTTTATGTCGAAAAATAGTTGCTTCCTAAATGCCTAAATCAGTTATTAAGTTTTATTTATCATGATTACTTCAACTTACCACTAACCCCAACTGCTTATATTTAATATTTCATTATTAATAACTTTTTATTTCCTATACTTTCGTTCATTTTTTCAGACATTTTAAAGTATTATACATAAAATATCTTTCTTATGAATACAAATTATTTAGAAGACCTATCTAAATTGAATAACGGTCTTCAATTACTTGAACTTGAAACTGATAGTCCGGTCAAATTAGCAGAAATGGCAATTCCAATAGTGTTTGATGTTCTGGAAAAGCTAAAAAATGATATTGTTACTAATAATTTCAAATCTATTGAAGAGGAAATTCATTTTTTCAAACACGTAAAGCCGCTATTCCTTTCAAAGCTTATTTATTATAACAGAATCTTTAAAATTGAAAAAAGAAAGCCACAGTGTGGTAAAAAGGTTCTTAGTAAATATTTCAGGAAAGAACAAAAAAGAATTAACCTTTACTTTGAAGATAACCTCGATTTTCATAAATACATTAAATGTAGTGACACATGCCAAGATAGAAGATTTTTTACCAGAGGTGTGTTTGATGTAAAGCAATGTTTAAATAGCAGTTATTTCTCTTCTGATTTTCGGTTTAATACTAGTCATGATAATAAGGCTGCAACAATTCTTTCTAACGAACTGATTCTAATCTATTTAGAGTCTTCAATTGGTCTATTAAAGAAATGTAGTTGTATTGATTTGATATCCAAAAAAGCAGAGTGTATACCGAAAGTTGGAATAATATGGACAGGCAAAAAAGTCGCTTTAATCGAGTTGATTTATGCCCTTTTTATTGATGGGGCATTTAATAATGGTAATGCAGACCTAAACGAAATAGTAAAAGCATTCGAAATTGCATTCCAAATTGATTTGGGAAATTTTAGCCGAACATTTTCTGAAATAAAAGCAAGAAAAATGAACCGAATAAAATATTTGGATATTCTTATTGAAAAATTGAGTTCAAAAATGGACGAATCTGATGACATTTAAGCTCATTTCAATTAAATTTGATATAAATCTTTCAGAGTCTTATCAGAGGCTCTGTTTTTTATCCAATCAAACCATCGTCTTTTGTGCCAAATAATAGATAATGGCAATTAATGTAGTTACAGTTGACGACCTAGACAATTTCAGACAAAGGTTATTAGAAGATTTAAGAAACATCATTCAAACCAAAGC
>CANCKV010000435.1 GCA_947378615.1 Chitinophagaceae bacterium
TGGTGAAAGTAAGTCCAAAGAAAATAAGGGAACCTCGCATGTCGTCGAAAATAATGAACACAGTGAGCGGGCGGCGCGGTGTAGCAGGCATAGCCAACAACGCAAAGCAAATTTGGGCTGTGCCTGCTACCCGCAATTAGCCCGGAAGCGTATGTTGTCGTAAGAAACCCAAACTTGTAAGAATAGTAAGGTGCTTTATGTTGTAAGTGATAAGTCGAGAGAAAGAGTGATGAATTATGAGTGATGACTTTTTGCGAAAAAATATAAAAATGAGATTATACGATTGAATAAATGTATGTAACTAAACAAATTTTGATTAAATAATTTTGACATTATCTACCCACCATTTACCTGATATCTACCCACCTTTTGACCTGTTTTACATAAGAGATGAATGAAAATTTCTACCCACCATTTATGTGTTATCTACCCACCAAGTCCTCTTTTGGGAATAATCTTCCAAAAGCCTCCCCTATCACTGCCAATTCGCTCAAGAATACCCATTTCTTTAAGCTTATCAATATTTTTATCGATAGCAGTTTTGCCAATACCAATTAATGGGAGTAGATTACTTTTTGAAATGTGATTGTTTTTATGGATTTGAATAAGAATTTGGTATTGGCTATTATTTAAGACATTTTTCCAAAAAATATCAATCCAGCTTTCAAAATCAAATGGGCGATATAAAGTGACTGAAAACATGCCTTCTAAGTTGAAAATAGGTTCTTCTAATCCAGCTTCATGAATCGACTGGCGAATACGACTAATTCCAGAGCCAATTTGTTCTACCATATTTATTCTTTGGAATAAACCAAATATCAAAGGGTTTCTCGAAAGACTTCTTTTGCCAAAATCAGACTTTGCAATGCTATTTACCAATCCACCTGGGTTAGTAATTTCAATTCTGTTATCAAAAATTTCAATTGAAATTCTCGCTCCTTTTTCATAATAATCTCTATGAACTATAGCATTTACCAATGCCTCCTTGATTGCCACTTCTGGGATTTCCCAAACCTCTACACGAGGCCCACTATTGGCAATAATATATTGAACTTCTAACTTTGAATAAATGTATTTGAGGGTTTCATGGTATTGTTCAAGCAAGTTGCCTCCTAAAATCTTATCATCGATTATATGGTGCTTGTCAACTCCTTTGAAAAGAATACATCTGGTTGTTGCCCATTCAAAATGTAGTTGTGGATTTTTTGCAAAAAAAAGCACAGCTGCATTTTTGAACAATTGTTTCTCTGAAAAAAGTTTAAGGTTTTGGAGAATTGTAATGTTGTCCAAAGAATAATTTGAGATGCCTGCCAATTTTAGAAAAGACGAAAATTGTTGGTCATCAAAATGGTCTATAAAATTGAAACTTTTACATTCGACCTCATCAAAAAAAATCTTATCTGATTGTTGAAAAAAATCACGCATTCTCTGAACTGATATAATTTTTTCAGAATTAGGTCCATTACGTATAATTATTGCTCCTGATACTGTGTAAGGTTTTTGTGTGCCAGATTCACATTCAACACAAAGAATTGTTTTTTCATTTATCAATATTTCAGAGATAGTCACTGGGAAATGTGGCTCAATCGCGTTTAAGATATTTTGAATGCGCGAACGGCACACATTGTCAATTTTTACGCCAATAACCTTACCACTATCTTCCACGCCAACTAGTAATGTTCCACCGGCAGCATTTGCGAAAGCGCAAATCTCTTCCGCCAAATCACTGGCCTTTGACGGAAGAGCTTGCTTAAACTCGAGATTATAGCCTTCTCCTTGTGCAATTAAGGATTCAATTTGCTGAGGTGTCATCATAATTTTTTCAAAAGTAATCTGTTTGAAACTAAAAATTAAATTCTTTTGTCGGGAGAATCTTTGTTGAAGGCGATGAGGTTGAACATTTCACGGAGGCGGCTGCGGACACGAATTCCGTAGGTTGCCTCGATTTCGCTGGCGGAGAGATTGGTTGTAAGGTGTGTAATAAGCCCATGTGACACATAGAGGTCGTATCTTGACAAAATAACCTCTGCCATGACGGAACTATTCGTTGCCATAGTATTTAAGGGTGCTTTCAGTACCTAAATCATCAAAGCTGTAAATCTGCTGGTTAAATTTGTAAGGGTTGTTCTGCGCATATCGCTGAATTACCTCATAACCATATTTGATGAATTCGAAACTTACCTCCCGGCAAGACTTGGTGATGAACCTTTGATTTTCGTATTGCAAGTAAAATCTCATGAGTTTCATAAGTGAAGTCTTACCACAGCCTACTGGGCCTGTTAAGAGGACGCCCTTTTGTAACTCAATCCCTAAAGTTGAAGCTGTTTGCTGGTCTTGAAGAAAATAACAAAAAAGCAAATTAATTGCCGGCTTGTCAGATTCGAGCAAAGTGAATTTCTTGCCTTGAAATTCTGTGCCTTTTTGCTGTAGCCATTGCCAGGCTAATTCGTAATCGTAATTCATAATATTTTTTTTTACCACAAGGGGAACAAGGGTTAAGACAAGGGACACATGGATTTTTTAATTTTTTCTTTGCCACGAAGACCCAAAGGCGCTAAAAACCTGAGTTCGGGACAAGAATTGTGGATAAAATGTTTTGATTTTCATTTTCAAAATATTCGTAAGTGTTTGAATTTCATTATCTTTATGCGTAAATAAATTTAGATAAAAATGCCTGTTTTACACGATAGAATTTTAGAGATTTTCTTAAAAGTTGATGATTTTTGCAATGAGTTTGAACTTGAGTATAAAACGCTCCAATTACCTGCCCCTTCAGAAGTGAAAAAGAGAAACAGAAAGACTGGTCTTTGTGACTCAGAAATCATTACCCTCCTTATTGCATTTCATGATGGTCAATTCAGAAATTTTAAGCACTTTTATATTCACTATGTGTGTGTTCATATGAAAGGAGATTTTCCTGGATTGGTTTCCTATAACAGATTTATTGAATTGAGTCACCGTAGTGCCATCCCATTTATGCTGTATCTACACCATTGTTGTAGGGGAGAGTGTACTGGTATCAGTTTTATTGACTCTACCATTCTAAGGGTTTGTCACAATAAAAGAATCAAACGCAATAAGGTCTTTAAAGGTGTTGAAGAAGTTGGAAAATCCACTATGGGGTGGTTCTTCGGCTTCAAATTGCACTTAATTATTAACGACAAAGGAGAGATACTTAATTTCTATTTAACAAAAGGTAATGTTGATGATAGGGATGCAAAAACAATTACCAACATGACAAAAAAAATATTTGGTAAACTATTCGGTGACAAGGGATATATTTCAAAAGCACTAAGTGATTTGTTGTTTGGTAATGGCATACAACTAATTACTCAGGTTAGAAAAAACATGAAATCAAAAGCTTTGAGCAATGAGGAAAAGCTGTTGCTTAGAAAGAGATCTGTCATTGAAACTGTTAACGATGAATTGAAAAACATTTGTCAGGTTGAACATACAAGACATCGGTCTCTCAGTGGATTCATAATCAATATTATGTCTGCAATTGCAGCATACTCTTTCTTCCCAAAGAAACCTTCAATAAAAAAAGATATTGAAGAAACAAACCCTAAGTTAATTAAAGCTGCAAAAGCACAACTTCAACTTGCTGCTTAACCCGAACTCAGGTTAAAAAGCAAAAACTTTTTTTTACCACAAAGGGAACAAGGGTTAAAACAAGGGACACAAGGATTTTTTAATTTTTTCTTTGCCACGAAGGCGCAAAGGCGCTAAGAAGCACAAAGATTGATGAATTAGGGCTTGCTCAATAACTAAGAAATCCTTTACTAGTATGAGTTTTAAGCTATTTTTTTTAACTTAGCTGCAAATGAATTCATCAACAGGCACCAGAAAGCGTGCATCTACTCCCAAATATGTGAGTCCTAACCAACTGACATTAT
>CANCKV010000436.1 GCA_947378615.1 Chitinophagaceae bacterium
TAGCCATTATTTCTTCCATCGGAGCAGCATGCCCGTATAAATGAACAGGTAGAATTGCTTTTGTTCTAGGAGTAATTGCTTTCCTGATAGCTTCAGGATCAATGCAAAATGTTTGCTTATCAACTTCTACAAAAACAGGTGTCAACCTAAGCAAAGCGACCACTTCAGTAGTCGCAATGTAGGTAAAAGAAGGGGTTATTACTTCGTCACCCGGTTGTAAGCCTAATGCCATCATTGCTATTTGCAAAGCATCTGTACCATTTGCACAAGTAATTGTATATTTTGAACCAATATAATTGCTTAAAGAGTCTCCAAATTCCTGAACTGCTTTTCCTCCAATATATGCCGCTGAATCTAAAACTCCTTGAATTGCTGAATCAACTTCCTCTTTAATTTTTAGATACTGTCCTTTAGTATCAACCATTTGCAATGCCTTCATAAGCGTAAAATAGATGGCAAATCTATGAGAAATTTTTTAAAAATACTACTATTTTAATAAATTGGCTTCATAAAATGCCAATTTTAGATTTTAATTTCAAATAGATTCTACTAAATAACATTGATAATATCTTATCTAAGATTCTAATTTTTTTAATAATAACGATATTTGTATATTTTTTATAACCACTTTCAGTAATACTGCTAGAATCAATTTTAATAAAGGATTGACAAATATTTGATAAGAATAATGATAAAATTTAGAACTGCTAAAATTATCAATTATGTAAGGTTGTTCCCAATAAAATCCTAAATATTGAAAACTATTTCAAATAGCAAATGCTGTTTAGGAATGCTAAAATAATAAATTTAGCAACTAAAATATCTATTCAAATAGGCGTTTCTCAAAGCTACAAAATAGGATTTATAGGTGACCTCTGTTGAATAAAATACTAGAAAAAATATGCGGTTGCTATCTGAGACTAAATGACTAAGTCTGAACCTATATTTGCAATTAATATTTAATTTTTTAAAAGTTACTCAAAATATTTTTTTTAGTCTCCTTAATCTGATTCATTATAAAGATATAATCTAAGAATGAATTCTAAATTATTGGTCAACATTGTATTTTTTCAATAGGGATTCGATTAACTTATCCTTTTCTTCCAAAGACCTATCCTTTTCTTCCAAAGATTTTTTATTTGCTTCTAATTCTTTCTTTTGTGTCCTCACCGTTTCCAAACTTTCATCAAGCCTCCGAAGGTTCTCTTCACCTTCTTCTCCCATATAAACTTTCAGCACTCGCTCCATTTCCCTTTCATCATCAAGTTCTTTTCTTTTTTTGGGGTCTGCACCTCTATGATAAAGAGTGTCAATTATGTTTGTAATCATTGGTTCATTTTCTGCGGTAGGTTCATAGCTTTTTAAGGTCTCCTCATCACTTGTAAAATATCGTTGTTCAAAAACAGACAACAATCTATCTAAAGTAGTTTGAAAACGACTTTCAATCCGCAGCAATTGAACAATATAACAATCGTGTGTCAGTTTTTCAATGAAATCACTCTTTGTGTCAATGATGTTTTTTGTTTGTAAATCAATATAATTCCTATCCACCTTTACAGCTGCGGCATCAATTTCTGTTAGATTAAATCCTAACATATAGACAGTAATAATGGGTAAAGCCACTTTCTTCTTCTTACCAGCAATTAATATCTTGTCTTCTTTTTTATAATGTTCAGCAAGATAATTCCGGAATCTCATCACATCAATTGGTTTTCTTGCCTTCTGAATTTCAATCAATACTTTTTTTGTTCCTCCTGATTTTAATTTGATAGTTGCAACAAAATCTAATCGGATAAGTTGAATCCCTAATCTTTGAATCCCTTTCTTTTCCCATTTTTCCTTAGCCATATCAGGGTCTTTCAGTTGCATCGTTCGTTCTGTTGAAATGACATCTAATGACTCAATTTTTTCTTCAAGTAATGTTTCCAAAAAGAAGGACGCAATTCTGTCATCTTCCATCAATCCTCTGAAAACTACATCGTATAATGGATTTGCTATTATCATGACAACACTTTTATTTCAGGCGAAACTAATCTAAAAGAAGTAAGAAGTATGAATTATAAAATATAAGTTTATTAAAGCTGTTAATTTTACATCTTTAGCATTTTCAACCATGATAATTTTGTAAAACAACTTCTACCCTTACTTTTGCAGCCAATTTTACCTACCATGCAAGTGGGTTTATAAAATTAAATTATATGGCAAATTTGTACAATCGTGTCAGTAGCGAAGTGCTGAAGCAACAGATGTTGCAGGAAACTCTTCCTAGAACCACTATTAGTTTCTATCAGTATTTCCCAATTGAAAATACCCAAGTTTTTAGGGATTACCTCTATCTGAATTTGGATGCCCTCAAAGTTTTTGGAAGAATATATGTTGCAAATGAAGGTATTAATGCCCAAATAAGTGTTCCCTCCGACCATATTGATGAATTTAGAACTTTCTTGAACACTATTGAACCTCTAAATGGAATTAGGTTGAATATTGCTGTTGATGATGATGGAAAAAGCTTTTGGGTTTTGAAGATTAAAATCAAGGAAAAAGTAGTAGCAGATGGCATCACCGACCAAGATTTCAGTATGGAGAAAAGAGGAGGTTATGTGAATGCAAATCAGATGAATCAACTGCTTGAGGATAAGGAAACGGTAGTGATTGATATGCGTAATCATTACGAATATGAAGTGGGGCATTTTGACAGGGCAATAGAAATCCCTTCCGACACTTTTCGGGAGCAACTACCGATGGCGGTAGATATGATGAAGGGAAAGGAGGATAAGAATATCATCATGTATTGTACGGGAGGCATCCGTTGCGAGAAGGCAAGTGCCTTTATGCTTCACAAGGGCTTTAAGAATGTGTTTCATCTTGAAGGTGGCATCATCAATTATGCGAAACAAATAAAACAGGAAGGGTTAGAGAGTAAATTCATTGGTAAAAACTTTGTATTTGACAACAGGCTTGGCGAACGTATTACGGAAGATGTGATTGCAAAATGTCATCAGTGTGGTCAACCTGCCGATACCCATAAAAATTGTTTTAATGATGCCTGTCATATATTATTTATTCAATGCGAAAGGTGTGCAGCAGCTTATGATGGTTGCTGTTCTGAAGAATGTCAGACGGTTTATCATTTACCATTAGAAGAACAGAAACTTTTGAGGGCGGGCATCGATAAAGGGAATATGGTATTCAATAAGGCTAAAGCGAGGTTAAGACCAAAATTGAATGGAGATTAAGATAGAAGATTCATAAAACGATGAAGGCTTCGCTTTGAGCGAAGCCTTTCTCGTTTAAATACCCAATTAAATCTAAATTTATTTATCTTGTATTAATCTAATAATTTACATGGCTATAATTATTTGATATTATGCACCTGCAGAGACTTTTCTTCCTACACTATAGCCTGTAACATAACCTCCTGAAATAACAATATAATATAACCAATAAAACCCTACAGTTGGGATATTTGTGAATGTCTTATTTCTCCTCCCATTGGCATTTATAAAATAGCCTTTTGAGGGAAGTGGCAAAAACAATTCACCGTCAAGAGTGGTTGAGACACCATCGAGCAATGGAGCATCTGGTACTAAAATGGCTATATAATATGAATCTTCACCAAAAGAATCACAAGTAGCTACAATCTTTCCAGTAGTTCCTGGTTTGCCCTCCACATTCATAGGTACTTCACCTGCAAGAATTTTTGCTTTTGTTTGATTTCCTTTGCCTGTTAATGGAAGACAAGTCATTTCTAAAGTAGTCAAATCCCCCTTTGCAATTCCATCAATATAAGGTGCAAAACCTAACATACAACCAACTATGGCTGTTTTTGAATCTTGATACTCCTTTTTTTGACCCAAACCACCTAGTGCAAATTCTGAATGAGCAGACG
>CANCKV010000437.1 GCA_947378615.1 Chitinophagaceae bacterium
GTGTCTCAAATAGGGGAAAACAATAAACTAACAATTGGGCTTTCTAACTTGTGGTCTAAATGGCGATCATCAGGGGAAATTCCAGAAAGAGCACCTAAAGATGGATATATGGAAGGACGATGGGGTACAGTTGACAGTTTCCAAAGTGGTTTGACGAGTAGAACAAATGCAAACATTAAATTGATTACTGATTTAGATAAAAATTTACATTGGCAAAATGAGGCTTATTATTCCCATTATACAGTAGATTTAATCACCAATTTCACCTTTAATTATTATTTCCCAACTTCAGGGGATGAATTTGGTCAACATGAAAACAGGCATCTTTTTGGCTACCATTCTACCCTTTCAAAAACTACTTATTTTAGGAATACTAGTTTTAACACAGACGCTAGTTTAGGTTTTAGAACTGATATAATCAATCCTCTTGAATTAGAACATACTAAAAGAGGCTTGAATTTGGAAACGCTACAATATGGAAAAGCGCAGGTAACAAACGGTTATGGCTTTATTGATGAAAATATAAGAAGTGGGAACTGGTTAGTGAATATTGGTTTACGATATGACTATTTTAATTTCTATTATCACAATTTAGCAACAGATAGTTTTGCCTCAAAACTATTTTCTGGATTAAAACCTACAGTTCTTGCAGGAATTCTTTCGCCTAAAATAAATGTTGTTTATACCTTCAATCCTACATTTCAGACTTATTTAAAAATGGGCAAAGGTTTTCATTCAAACGATGTTCGTGTTGTCATTGCTCAACAAGGGAGGGAGATTTTACCGGCTGCCTACTCTACTGATTTGGGCTTTAATTGGAAACCTGTTCCAAAACTCTATCTCAATGCAGCATTTTGGTATCTGTTTTTAGAATCGGAATTTACTTATGGATCGGATTTAATTGATCAACCTGGAGGTCCGGTAAGTCCTACTGGAAAAACAGTCCGTTATGGAATTGATTTTTCAGGGAGGTATCAAATAAATGATTGGTTATATACCGGTTTAAATATCAATTATGCACATCCACGTTGTGTTGATGCTGCAAAAGGACAGGATTATATTCCTTTAGCACCCACTTTTACAAGTACTGGAGAATTAAATTTTAAATTTAACAATTGCTGGAATGGAGGCATCAGTTATCGTTATTTGCACGACAGGGCGGGAAATGAAGATTATAGTTTGACTGGAAAAGGATATTTTGTTACTGATTTTGCCTTCAACTATACAAAAAAGAAATACGAAATTGGAATAAGTATTGAAAACCTGCTGAATGTAAAGTGGGATGAATCAGAAATTGAATATACTTCACAACTAAAAAATGAAAGAGCACCGGTTAATCAAATGAGCTATATACCGGGAGTTCCATTCTTTCCTAAACTGAGGATAGCTGTGTTTTTTTAGCATAAAAAATACATTTCTAATTGAAGTCATCACTCTCGAAAATGCTATCACTTCCCCCATTTTGAGGAGGAATGTTTTTAGGTTAAATCGCCTATTTGAAATTCATGACGTGACGGTTTAAGGATGTAATTTGAGGGGTTGGAATAGCGATAAAAGTAATTCAAGGCATTATCAAACAAAAAGTGAAAATTTACTACCTAATTTTATTATATCAAGATATTTAGCAATTGTGTCGGCAGTATGCTTCTATTCAAAAATTGTATTTGTTCTCAAAACTTAAGAAATTAAAAAGTATTCGGACTTTCTTGATATCAAGTCCAAATAGGGTTTCATATCTAAATGAGTCTAAGCAAGAAATTCAGTTTTTGTACTTTGCCTTCCTTACTTTTGCCTCTCAAAAATTATTATTCAGACTAAACTTCTTTTTCTAATCTTGGTCATTACTTACAAATGAAAAAAGCAAATAGTACAAAACTCATTTTTCTGGTTGTTATTTTATCTTTGGCTCTCATCCAATCTGCGATTGCACAGAAGCAAAACTTTATTCCTTATGCCTTAAAAGCGGCGGAAGTTCAATACAAAAATGCGGTGAAGGAATACACTGATTATCATAAATTCCCAAGAAGTACAAAGCCTGATGGTTCCCTTTATACTGTAAAAAGTAGTGATTGGTGTAGCGGATTCTTTTCGGGTTCCTTGTGGTTATTGTATGATTTGACAAAAGATGACTTTTATAAAGTAGCAGCAAAAAAATGGTCAGTTGGTTTAGAAAAAGAACAGTATAACAAAACGACACATGATCTTGGGTTTATGATGTATATTTCTTTTGGCACAGGTTATAAGCTAATTGGAGATACTAATTATAAACAAATTATTATCCAATCTGCTAAGTCGTTGGCAACACGTTTCCATCCCAAAGCCGGTGCTATTCGTTCATGGGATTTTGGTCCTTGGCAATACCCCGTCATCATCGATAATATGATGAATCTTGAACTATTATTCGAAGCAAGTAGATTAAGTGGTATTGATGCTTATAAACAAATTGCAATTAAGCATGCTGATCATGATATGCAAAACCATTTCAGAAAAGATTTTAGTTCCTATCATGTGGTAGATTATGATAGTATTACAGGGGTTGCTATTAAAAAGCAAACCAATCAAGGTTTTGCTGATGAATCGGCATGGGCAAGAGGTCAGGCTTGGGGTTTATATGGATTTACTGTCATGTATCGTTACACAAAGGATAAAAAGTATCTTGAACAGGCAGAACATATTGCTGCGTTCATACTCAATCATCCGAATCTGCCAAAAGACAAAGTTCCTTATTGGGATTTCAATGACCCGAAAATTCCAGATACCTATCGTGACGCGTCTGCAGCAGCCATCATTGCCTCTGCCTTATTAGAGTTGAGAAAATATGTAGGCAAGGAAAAATCTACCTTATATTTTAAAACTGCAGAAACTATACTCACTACCCTTTCTACGCCTGAATATGTTGCAGATAGCGGCAATGGCAATTTTGTATTAAAACATTGTGTAGGGAATTGGCCAAAGGGAAAGGCAACAGGAGAAATAGATGCGGCCATCAATTATGGAGATTATTATTATCTCGAAGCCTTGTTGAGGTATAAAAAAGCAATACAGGAACACACAAAATAAAGTAGTTGTAAGTGGGTATTTAATAACTACTGCTTACCTCTCTAACCATCTTCATCAACAATTCTTCTTTCTCTATTAATTTTTGGAGTAAGACAATTTGATTGTTTGCTCTTACAAAATTGTGTTCAGGATATTGTTCTCCGTAATAAATATCGTTAAGTAAGTAATCCGTTAGAAAACGCATTGCCTGCATATAGATGATAAACTTGCCTGCATAAACAAAAGAATCTAATTCATCTTGGCTTAATTCAGCCTTCATTTCTGATAAGTAGCCTTCTAAAATTGCCTTGAAGTATTCTTCCCTGATAACAATTTGGGAATAGTCTTTTTCTTCCTCACTAACAGGCGAAAGGTAGGTACGCATCATATCGCCTACATCACTGATGAAATATCCTGGCATAACGGTATCGAGGTCAATTACGCATAACCCTTGATTGTTTTTATCAAAAAGTACATTATTTATTTTAGTATCGTGATGGACTACCTTCAGTTTGAAGTTTGGGTTATTGATTATTTGCGCATAAATATCAGCAATGTATTTATGGTCTAATATAAATTGAATTGAATCAGTCGCTTTATTGATACGAGTATCGTTCCCTTTTTTGAGAGCCTCTTCAAATTGGTGGTATCGTAAACTCAGGTTATGGAAATTAGGGAGCGTGATGTGTAACTGATTGATTGGGAAGTTGCCTAATAGATGGGTAAATCTACCAAATTGAACGGCTGCCTGAAAAGCAAGTTCGGCATTGTTAAGAGCGCTATAGGTTACAGATTCTTCGACAAAGGGAAACAAGCGGTAGTAGCCGCTATTGGGAATAAATAAGAC
>CANCKV010000438.1 GCA_947378615.1 Chitinophagaceae bacterium
CTTGTGAGACTAAGCTCCTCGAAATTGGGTTGAAATACTTAAGTTCCTCGTCCTTCAACAGGCTGCGAATGACCTCTTTTTAGAAACTGTGTAAATGCATTTAAAAGACGAAGAAATCAGCTATTTTGTTTTACTCTTGCTGTCATCCCGTAGGGATCTAACTAAAATTAAAGAACTGCTTATTGTGTTAGAGATCCCTGCGGGATGACATTCGAGAAACCTTTTCTTGTGGTAAAAACTGTCATATCAAAAACTTGAGAAACTATCATTACTGCCTCAGGCTGACACCCTTATTTTCGATCAGCACTCTTAACTTAACGACATTGGATTCCAATGTGACCTACTCTTTATTATAACATAATATAAAAACTATCACTTTTCAATGTGGCTATATTTCTACGTGTTGAACCTTTGTTTTCTTTTCTAATAGTTATTTTAAGACCACTTATATTATTTTGCATTAAGGATAAAATCAATCTCATCATCTAAAATCACTCTAATCATCAATAACATCACTCTAATCATAAATTAAATTCATCCATCATTTTTTCCACAGTTCGCTCAATCGACCAATCCTTTATTATCATTTGACTTCTTTGACCCATTCCCTTCAATTCGTTTTTATTGGGTAAATTTTGAATTATTCTTTTTAATTCATTTTTATTTCCACTTTCAAAAACCCACCCATTTTCATTATGCCTAATTAAGTCTGTAGCACAACCTACTTTATTACTTGCAATAATAGCATTGCCACATACCATTGCCTCATTTATTGCTAATCCCCATGTTTCTCCGGGTCCCTGTGAAGGAAGACAGAAGATATCTGACACTCTATACCAAGTTGACATCAAAGATTGATTCTGAAACCCAACAAATATGATATGATTACCATTTTTTCCCTTCTCAGCAACGTCTTTCAATTCAGATTCCAAAATTCCATTTCCCAATATAATTAAATAGTGATTTTCTAGTGCTATTTCATTAAACGCTGTCACTAATAGCATCGGATTTTTTTTGGGCTCTAACTTTCCCGCATATAAAATGACAGTTGCCGATTCAGGTATATTTAAGGAATGCCTAATTGCAGAAGAGGCCTCGGCTTTATCAAAATCAAATCTATGATTATCTATTGAATGCGGTGCAAATACCAATTGCCTTTCCTTTAATCCTGCCCATGTAAAATATTCCTTAGAAGCACTTCCTACATAAAAAACCTTGTTCACATGACTATATACCCATTTCAAGACCAATTTTCTGATGATTAATTTGATATTTCCGATTCCTCCTTGAATTACATTATCCAACAAAGTCGAATCCCCTCTAAAATAAATAGGCACTTTTCCTTTGAAATGTCTCATCACCTTCAGGTGACTATTATAACACCAACCAATGACTAGAATGTATGAAGGGGAATAATTCTCAAGGGTAGAAATAATTTCAGGATTTATTACGCCACTATAACCATGACTGCCAGGGTTCTTTGAGCTATTTTCCAAAAAATGATAGTGATACCCATCTAATAATGGAATATCCCATTCAACTTTTTTTCCAAAGCCAGGATCATACTTCGAAATCGATGCCTCTCCCCATGTATAAAATACCGTTAACTCAATTTGCTGAGCTAATAATTTAAAAAGGGGGGCATAATATTGTATTGGATGAGTAGTAACAATTGCGAGTTTTTTTGTCATAATAACTAAAGATAGTGTTGAACTATGAGTGATGAGTGATGAATGAGTGATGAGCTATAAGTGATGAGTGATGAGTACTGAAGGTTTTAAAGTGTAGGGAAAAACGTTAGCTCTAATTTAATATTTTGTTTGTAATAATATTAAAGTATTTAAAATTTAAAAAATCATTTTGAAACATTACAATTTTATCCATCCTACTCATAACTCATCACTCATATTTCATAACTCTTTCTCTCCACCACCAACTCATATTTCATCTATCTTACAACTCTTTCCCTATCTCCTACTTTCCTCTTTCCCTCCTCTATCAAACTCATCATTCATCACTCATAATTCATAACTCTTACAACTCTTTCCCTATCCCCTTCTGTCCTCTTCTCCTCCACCAACTCATATTTCATCACTCATAATTCATAAATCTATTAATAACTTCCTCAAAGACCTCTACTTGCCTTCTCGTCATTTCCTTTGCAGAATATTTTTCAAATTCAATCCAATTTGTCTTGTTTTCATAGTTCCCTTCAAGTATATCCATCAATAACCTTTGAAAATATTCATATACTCTTTCAATGCCATCATTTAAAGTGCAAACACTTGCTGAATTTGTGTTTATTAGTATGGAAATAGCACTACTCTCTTGATGAAATATGCCCAATATTGGTTTTTTAGTCAGGATATAGGGATAAAGTTTAGACGCTGTGTAAGATGGGTCGTCAGAACCTGGAATAAATAATAAATCTGCTTTTTTTAATAATGCCAATCCTTCAAAATAAGGTACTCTATCAGTAAATTCAGATACATACGCTTCAATTCCTTGCTTTTCAGCAACAGGAAGAATTGTTTTAATTCCCGTTCCATTTGGTGCGTAGCTTGTACCTACAAACAGAAATCGAAAGTTTTTAAATATTTCAGGTTGTTCATCAATCCCTTTTTTAAAGGCTGCAAAAATTAAGGTTAACGCAGCTTGCATGTCAAAGCCTCCTCTTCCAACGTAAACGATATAACGAATAGGACTATCATAAAAAAAATGACTGGAAATATTTACTTTTCCAGTCATTCCCATATCTACTTCAAAGGCTCCGAAGGTAATTACTCTATTTGGTATTCTTTTCAATTTTGGATATCGCACTTGCAATTGAGTGATATAAGCTTGAGATACACTTATCAATCCATCACATTTTTTCATCGCAATTGGCTCCAACCATTTATTCAAGTAATACGAAAACCAATACTTTTTGGGACGTTCTTCTTTGGGTTTATCTAGATAGTAAGTTGAGTACCAAGGATCCTGCATGTCAATAACATAAGGGATACCAAAACGCCATTTCCAATATCTACCTAAAATAAGAACAGGAAATTGTGTTGTGGAGAAATAGATTAAATCAGCTTTTTCTGTTTTTAATAATTTATTGACTGCAAGAAAGTAATATACTAACGAACGTAATGCTAAAGCACCTAATCCAATTTTCCTAGTCCAAGAAGAAGAAAATGCTTTAACTTTTATTACTTTTAAACTGTGAGGTATCGTACTATTAAGTAAAGGTTCGTTATTAGCCTCTACATACTTCTCATTTACGGAAACTACAACCGGATTCCATCCAAAATACGTATAATAGGCTACACTTTGCCTCACACGATGCATATCTGCTGCATTGATAGGGGGAAAATGAGGCGATATGATAAGGAGCTTTTTCAATTGATGTTAAAAATAGTAAGTAGGTATCAAGTAATATAATGCTAAACAACAGTTATAACATATCATTGAATCAATATAATTTGCTGAATATGTTTTAAAAATAAAATCGATAACATAATTATTATTTGAATTTTGGTGAGTTTACAACAAAGTGTGAAATGAAGGGGCTCATGTTTATAGAAAAATAACTTTTTGTAAAGAAAAAAAGCTAAACACATAGGTTCATAGACACAAAGAAAGGATATCGTTTTTTTTAAATGTTATATTAAAAAGAGGGTCACATAAAAATGCTACTTTGAAGCATGGGAATCATCATTTTGAAAGAAAGTTATATAATAGTAAACGAGGAAGACATAGTTCTATAAAAAAAATTGTGAAAGAGTATTAAAATCTGATTGTTTCTTCGTTAAAAACGCAGTGCTTCTTATTGTAAAAACTCCTTAGTGGTAACTAATATTTATAAATATACTTACCGCTTTGATTTCGCCATTATCTC
>CANCKV010000439.1 GCA_947378615.1 Chitinophagaceae bacterium
TAAACGAATGATTTAAACGTTATTAATAGGAGATTTTATCAATATTGGGGAATTTAATATTGCTAAATAATGATATAATGGTTAAAAATATCATTGTTAATACAAAATGAATTATTCCCGTGATTAAAATCATTTACTCAGTTTATTAATAACATAGCTGTATTTTATTAAGTCAATGCAATTAGTTTAATAATAAAAGGCTTTGTATTATTTTACTTAATTTACTCAATAAATGAAAAAAGCATGTATTTTATTTGGTTTAATTCTTATATCCCTCCCCATATTATCTCAATATTATTTGCGAGGGGAAATAAAAGATGAGAAGGGAAATCCAATTTTTGGAGCAAAAATTTATCTTCAAACAAAGGGTGCGTTAGATTTCAACAGTGGTGATGATGGTACATTTGGATTACCTACTCCTAAAGCAATTGACACATTAACTGTTATGATGCAGGGATTTGAGACATTCAAAGCAGGCGTTGCTACTCAACAATATCAAAAGATTGTATTGAAAATGTTTAAGAGCACAACGGAAGAAATGCTCAATAGGTTAAATTCCTTTACCAAGAATCTCGGTATTGCCAAAGATTTAGTCACTAAAACAGAAACAGGGGACAGTTATAACAACCTAATAGAAAATAATTTCATCTCCGCAAGTACCTATCCTGAAACAGGTTTTGCATTATCAATCGACAGAGCCTCATATAGTAATGTCCGTCGATTTCTTACTAATAAATGGAAATGCCCGAAAGAAGCGGTCCGAATAGAACAGATGCTTAACTATTTTAATCTAAAACCTTCCATTAATAACAAAACATATTTGCAGAATTCAAATACGATCAATGAATTTCAATTCAATAGCGAGGTTACAAATTGCCCTTGGGAAGATAAAAACAAACTTTTGTTTATCAATCTTCAGGCGCCGAAATTAAATTTGGATACACTACCCCCTAGCAATTTAGTTTTTTTAATTGATGTGTCAGGTTCAATGGATGAGCCAAACAGATTACCACTATTACAGACAGCTTTTAAAATGTTGGTCGCAAATATTCGAGATACAGATAGAATATCTATTGTTACTTATGGAGGAGGTGTTCGAGTGGCATTGTATCCTACAAGTGGGTCAGAAAAGAAAAAGATTATTGAAGTGATAGATGAGTTATCGGCAAATGGGGATACGCCTGGAAGCGGTGCTATAAAAATGGCCTATTCAATAGCTAAAACTACCTTTAAAAAAGAAGGTAATAATAGGGTAATCATTGCAACTGATGGGGATTTTAATGTTGGTCAAAATAATGAAGACGAATTAGAAGAATTGATTGCAAAACAAAAACAATTTGGTATCAGTCTAACCTGCTTAGGAGTTGGAATGGGTAATTTTAGAGATAGTAGATTAGAGATACTAGCTAAAATGGGAAATGGAAATTATGCCTATTTAGACAATGTAGGAGAAGCAGAAAAAGTATTGGTAACAGAATTCACTAAAACACTTTACAACGTGGCCGAGGAAGCCTATTTGAACATTACATTTAACCCAGATTTAGTAAATAAATACCGATTGATTGGGTTTGATAATATGAGGGATGCCATTAACGATAGCAGCAAAAGAATTGAAGGCGGGCAAGTAGGAAGTGGTCATTCACTGATGGCCATATTTGAGATTGAATCTGCAAATAAGAATGCAAGTATTTTAAGCAATTATGCTACATTGAATTTGCAATACAAGCGACCAAAAAGCAAGGAACTAATTCGAAATAGTTATGTGATTCCAAACAATCAAATAGATTTGATGCAAGCAGATTCTGCTTATCGATTTGCAACTTCTGTAACAATGTTTGCCTCATTATTAAGACAATCAGATTATGCAAAAAACTACAACTTTGATACGGTCTTACAGCTAGCACAAACGGCTGCAAATACATCAAACTTTTCTCAAAAAGAGTTTCTTTCATTGATTGAAAAGGCTGATGTTATTTACAATCCTTTGAAAAAAAGGAAAAAAGAAAAGTAATGAAACTGAAAAGAAATTATTAACAACACAAAAATAATTTATAATCAGGTTTTACTAATCAAAATTATAGTATGAAATTCAATTATTTATTGTAATAATTGAATTTATTCATTTTGGTTATTAAATTCTTAGAAAATGGATAAATTAATCATGCATTGGACAACTATCAAGTTTTCCTTTTACTTTGCAGCTTATCTTTTTTGAATGGGTTTATTACGAAGGACATATAGGTTATGGGGATTTATATTTTTATTAGGAAGTATTAACCTTTCTTTGAATGCACAATTCAATCAAAACTCTCAAGATAAACAAGTGACTTCTGGAATTAGCTATGATTCGCAGGGACGACCAATCAAAAAGCAAAATAGGCAAGATTCTTTGCAGCATAGAGATAGATTTGCTGATTCAATTACCATTTTTTATAAATATTATGATTCAACAAACACTAGGACAATTGATTCATCTATAAATGATTTCACCACTCGTTTCCCTGTTCCTTATACTTATGAAACATTGGGAAATCACGGTACCGCAGCGAGGTCATTATTGTTTAACCCACTCATGAAAGCAGGTTGGGATGCAGGATTTCATCAATTTGATATATACAAATACACGATTGATAAAACAAGATTCTTCCAAACTACAAGACCCTACACAGAATTAAGCTATCTTTTAGGTAGTAGCAGTGAACAAACAATTGACTTTGTTCATACTCAAAATAAAAAAAATAATTTCAATTTTTCAGTTGAATATCGTTTTATCAATGCACCTGGAATATTTAGAACACAGAATGCGAGCCATAACAATTTTAGATTTACCACACACTATCAAACCTTAGATAAACGTTATGAATCATTTTTAATTTTCATCTCTAATAAACATTCTAGTTCAGAGAATGGAGGTCTTGTTGACAAAAGCAAAATTGATAGCCTTGCCTTGAATAACCCTTACGAGCTTGATACTAGACTTGGGAATCCCGCATTGTTTACTCCAAATCCATTTAATACGACTGTAAATACAGGCAATATCTATAAGGAAAGCAGCCTTCTTTATCGTCATCAATATGACTTGGGAACAAAAGATTCATTGGTCACTGATTCTATTACCTATAAGCTCTTTTATCCACGATTCAGGATTCAACATACCTTACAGTTGGGTACCAATGAATATAGATTTATAGACAATAATGTTGTTTCGAGTAACTATTTAAATTATTTCAATTACAATACCACAAAGGACTCTTTACTTTTCTTGGATAAGTGGACAACAGTAAGTAATGAATTGAGTCTTATTTCATTTCCAGATAAGAATAATCAGAGTCAGTATGCCAAAGTTGGAGCAATTCTTCAAAATAGACGATTGAGAACGAATGATTCACTCTCCTATAATTTTTATGACCTTTCATTGGTTGGAGAATACAGAAATAGAACAAGAAACAAACTTTGGGATGTTATAGCTAATGGTCAATTGTATGTAAATGGAACAAGTGCAGGAGATTTTCAAGCATATATCAGTTTAAAAAGACAATTAAGCAAACGGGTTGGTACACTACAAATAGGCTTTCAAAATGTAAATAGGACACCATCCTTTATTTACAATTCAGAGACTGCATTCCCAATTTTGAAACACTCAAACTTTGCAAAAGAAAACATTTCACATCTATTTGCTAATTACGAAAACCCATTGTCAGGCATTAAACTCTCTGGAGATTATTATATATTGAGCAATTACGCCTATAGTGATAGCTTTTTGAAGGTAAATCAGGAAGCGACCTTATTTAATTATTTGCACATTTATGGAGAAAAAGTATTCCATTTAAATAAACATTGGAACTATTATCTCGAACTACATTTACAACAGGCAA
>CANCKV010000440.1 GCA_947378615.1 Chitinophagaceae bacterium
TGCGGACAAAAGGATAGTAATTTAAATCTGTCTAATTCAGAGCTTTTTAGTGATAGTTTGGGAATTAGGGCTGCTTTTTATATGCCTTGGGACCCTCAATCTTTTTTCTCTCTGAAAAAAAATATTAGTAAAGTAAATTTAGTATTACCCGAATGGTTCTTTATTGACCCTAAAGCTGATACTTTAATTGTAAATATTGATAAGCAAGCGTTTGATATCATTAAATCTGCAAGGGTTAAAATGATGCCTATCTTGTCTAATAGCTATAATACAGTATTAACGGGTGATGCATTGATGAGGATTATTAATAATCCTGCTAAGAAAGAAAGATTGATTGGTGACTTATTAAAGCAATTAAATAGGTTCAAATTAGTTGGTATTAATATTGATTTAGAGGATATAAAAACGAAAAATAAGGAAATTCTAACTTCGTTTCACAAAGAATTGTATAGTCGATTACATGAGAATAATTTCTTAGTTACTCAAAACATTTCTCCATTTATAGAAAACTATGATTATAAATTACTTTCTAATTATAATGATTACCTCTTCTTGCAGGCTTATGACGAACATTCAGAATATTCTGAGGCAGGTTCTATATGTGGGCAGAAATGGATTGAGGAGTCGGTTGATAAACTAGCTAAGAAAGTTCCTGCTGGAAAAATAGTATTAAACATTGCTGCCTACGGTTATGATTGGGATAAGGCAGGTAAAGCTAAAATTCAAACGTATCAGCAATCTTTGGTTACGGCAAGGGAGAGTGATGCAGTAGTTGATTTTGATAATGATACTTATAATTGCCATTTTCAGTATTATGATGACCATGATAGTATTCATGATGTGAATTTTACTGATGCCGCCACTAACTTTAATGCTATACGCTTTGCTACTGAATATGGTTTAGCAGGAACTGCATTATGGCGGTTAGGTTCTGAGGATAGTAGAATTTGGGTTTTTTATAATTTACCAATGACTAGGTCTGCATTAAAATCTTTTAGTTTTAAAGATTTTAATAAAGTTGAAGGAAGTAGAACAGTCGATTATATAGGTGAAGGAGAAATATTAGATGTTGTTGCCTCTCCCACAAATGGAAAAATTACTACTGAAATTGATAATTCTAGTATGCTGATAAGTGAGGAAACGTATGATGTACTCCCCTCCTCTTATGTAGTTCGTAAGTATGGTAAAACTTCAAAACCAAAACTTGTACTTACTTATGATGATGGACCTGACCCTAAATACACAAAAGAAATATTAGATACGCTTGCATATTATCATGTTCCTGCTACGTTTTTTGTAATTGGTATTGAGGCTGAAAATAATATTCCACTCATTAAACGGCTCTATAATGAGGGTTATGAAATTGGAAATCATACATTTACGCATCCTGATATGAGTAAAGTCAGTAGAGATAGAGCTTTGTTGGAAATGGATGCAACAAAGCTTTTAATCGAATGTCTGACAGGAAGAAGCATGATAATGTTTAGGGCACCCTTTAATGCAGATAGTGAACCTGAAAAAAATGAAGAATTAGTTCCAGTTGCATTAAGTAGGACAAGAAATTATATTACAGTCGGTGAAAGTCTTGATCCTGAAGATTGGCAAAAAGGAGAAATACAAAATTTTAATGCGGATACTATATTAAGTAGGGTAAAAGCAGAATATCAGCGATGTCTTTTCAATGGTGACAGCGCTAACATTATTTTACTTCATGATGGAGGTGGCGATAGAAGTCAAACTGTATTAGCTACAGGAATGATTATCCGCTATTTTAAAGCAAAGGGATATACGTTTACTACTGTTGCAGATTTATTAGGCAAAACGAGGGATGATATGATGCCGCCTGTCAATAGTAAAGATTTTTACAAATTGAGAATCAATTATTTCTGGGCAGAAACTGTGTATTATGCCACACATTTTTTCTTTGCCATCTTCTTAGTATTCATGCTAATTAGTACAGTTAGGCTTTTGATATTAGGAACTTTATCATTCTTACAAAGGAAAAGAGAGAAATTAATTATTTATGATGAAAACATTGCTAATTATCCGTTAGTATCTATCATTGTTCCTTCATACAATGAGGAAGTGAATATTGTGAGTTCTTTGAATAATCTAATAAAATGTGATTATCCAAATTATAATATTGTTTTTGTTGATGATGGAAGTAAAGACAAGACTTGGGAGATAGTAAATAAAGAATTTGCAAACAATACTTCTATTCAATTATTTACAAAACCAAATGGTGGTAAAGCATCTGCCTTAAATTTTGGAATTTCCAAAACTGAGGCACAATATGTTGTTTGTATTGATGCGGATACCAAACTTGCTCCAAATGCAGTTAGTCTGTTGATGAAGCATTTTCTTACTTTACCTACAGATGGAAAGCAAATAGGCGCTGTTGCAGGAGTTGTTAAAGTAGGTAATGACCTTAATCTGCTAACTAAATGGCAAAATATTGAGTATATAACTAGCCAAAACTTTGATAGAAAAGGATTTGCATACGCAAATGCTATAACTGTTGTTCCGGGCGCAATTGGTGCCTTTAATAAGGATGCGATTCAAGCAGCGGGAGGTTTTACTACTGATACTTTGGCAGAAGATTGTGATTTGACTATACGAATTTTAAGGGCAGGATACAGAGTTACGAATGAACCAAACGCTATTGCTTATACAGAAGCACCTGAATCACTTAAAATGTTTATGAAACAACGTTTTAGATGGAGTTTTGGTGTGATGCAGACCTTTTGGAAACATAGTGATATGTTATTTAATAATAAAAATAAATCGTTAGGATGGATAGCACTACCTGATATATTGATATTCAAATATATTATTCCTGTCTTCTCTCCTCTTGCTGATTTATTGATGATTTATGGTCTTTTTTCAGATAATGCAAGTAAAATACTATGGTATTATGTATTATTTACGGTAGTTGATGCTATGATAGCTGCTATTTCATTCTTATTTGAAAAAGAGAATCCTGCAAAATTAATATGGCTTATTCCTCAAAGGATAATTTACAGATGGATTATGTTAGTAGTCTTGTATAGGTCATTAAAAAGGGCATTAAAAGGTGAATTACAAAATTGGGGCGTATTAAAAAGGACGGGAAATGTTAAGGATATTGATGTTTCTCAAGCAAAATCGTAAAATAGTAGTAAAGATTAATAAGTAAGGAAGATATTTATCAGTAAATACACGGGTTATATTTCTTTACTTTGCGGCAAATTTATAATTAGTAAATATTTACTTATGAAGGTAACAGACATTCAAGTACAGAACGAAAAAGAGACAAGAGGTGGCTTTGGTGAGGGCATCTATGAAATAGGCAAGGAAAATGAAAAAGTGGTCGTTTTGACCGCTGATTTGGCAGGTTCTTTTAAGTTAGGACCATTTATTAAGGATATTCCTGAACGTTTTATTCAATGTGGTATCGCAGAAGCCAATATGATTGGTGTTGCAGCAGGATTAACAATAGGTGGCAAAATACCTTACACGACTACGTTTGCCAACTTTAGTACAGGCCGTGTATATGACCAAATTCGTCAAAGTATTGCTTATAGTAATAAAAATGTAAAGATTTGTGCTTCCCATGCAGGTTTAACTCTTGGAGAAGATGGAGCTACACATCAGATTTTGGAAGATATTGGATTGATGAAAATGCTACCTGGAATGACAGTTATTGTTCCTTGTGATTTTAATCAGACTAAAACAGCTACAAAAGCAATTGCTAGTTATGAGGGTCCTGTTTATCTTCGTTTTGGACGTCCAAAGTGGCCTAATTTCACAAAAGAAGATGGTAGCGACTTTATTATAGGTAAGGCACAAATATTAGGTGAAGGAACAGATGTAACCATTTTTGCTTGTGG
>CANCKV010000441.1 GCA_947378615.1 Chitinophagaceae bacterium
CTTCTCAAATTCAGGTTCGGGTCATTAGCACCGATTCGGGTAAAAAACAAACTTGTGCTGTCATCAGTCAAGGAAGAAATGGTATAAAAAGTATTTTCATTTAGAAATGAAAATTGCGTTATTGGATGACCTATAATATTTGCCTCTGCCTCTTTCCATAGATGTTGATAGCCATTCGCATTGCCAAAAGTTGCTTGATTATTTAATTGAGAATAATATTTGAAATTAGTTTTCATCAATGTGCCAATGTAATGGAATGGCAAATCGTATTGATGTTGATTGGAGGAAAGGGTATTGAAAACATCCACAATCAAGGGCTTTTTATGGTTCGGTAAATTCAACATATATAGAGTCCTTTGCATTCTTACTCCTTCATAAGCATTATCATCAAAGGCACTTACAACCTCTACTCCACTTTTTGAAATGAATTCGTTGTTAATATTACTAAAAAGCAGATTGGAATGATGCTTTTGACTTACCTCTTCCTTACCGTTAAAATTGCTTTTTTCATCAACTACAACCGTATTGTGAGAGATAGTCTGTTTGGAATAACTCTCCGTTTCGGGCAAATATTTACCGCCTAACTTCTGCTCAATATTAACAAAACGGGCAGCGCCATAGTCAGTCAATATTTCATTCTTCCCATCATATAAGTTGATATTCAGTTTGTCGTAATGACCGTGACTTAATCCATGGGCAGAATATTTATAGATAAGCGAAACGAGACTATCACCTTTACCACTCCGCAATACGCTGATCCCCCCTTCATCGCCTTTTGCACCATCCTTAAATTGAATGGGTTTAAAGGCATAATAATCATTGGAAACCTTTCTCTTATTCAAAAAATCGGAAATGCCCGCCCCTCCGCTACTCAGTGTCACTCTTTTTTGCATCCTTGCTATAGGAAGTAGGCTAGTATCAACTCCAAATACTTTCCAAGCAATATCCAAAGCCTCAACTATTTCGTAGCAGGTAACATTTTTTTCTTTAACAGCATCATTAATACTATAAAACTCACCCCTTAGATTTGTTTGTTGCAGTGCATTCGTCAATGTCTTTTGCAAAACATTATTCCGTCTATTAAATACTTTTAAGGAAGGATTATAGTGTTGTAAGGCATTGGCAAAAAAGTAAAGAGGCAATATGGCATAGCGAGTGTAATAGGGTCCCTCTGTATAGTAACCATCAGGAGACAGCAATCCATCAATATTAGCTAAATAACCACTCTTACCATCTTTATGTTTACCATAAAGTGCCATGTCCACATAGGCTTTGTTGTCTGTGGCAATTCCTACAATTCCTACCGCAGCAGTTGACCAAAGTGCATGGTTATGAATCCAACTAAACCAAGGTTCCAAATCATTAGTAAAGAATTCAATTTCAGGTTTGAATGCTCCTTCTGCTATTGTTTTTCTCTCCTGAGGAGTTAGGTAATTATAGATGCCATCAAAAGCCAATCCCGTGAAGACAAGCCAATTGGCATCATTCAAAGCCTGATAAAATATTCGACCAGGACATACAGTTCCGCTTGACTGTGGATGATTCTTTAGTGTAGGAATCAGTTTGGCATATTTAAAAAACAAGGTCTTTGTCAGCTCCGCATACTTCGATTCTCCTGTAATCTGATACAGTAAAGAACTATTAAACATCAATCTGTAATTCCCTTTGTGCCTTTCATAATTATATCCCCCTTCAAGACCTTCGGGAATAGGAACGTCAACATCTTTTCCTATCCATTCATCCACACTGTTCTTGATGTTGTCAAATGATTCTTTTAGTAAGGGATTATTAGGCAGTGACTTTCTGATTAATTCATAATCCTGAGGAGTATTATAAGTAATCGGATGTTGTTGTGCAATAATTGGTGCAGAGAAAAAACAAAGAACGACCAACGTGAGAAACTTAAAACAGATGGGCAAATATGCAAATATCTTATTGATACGCTTGTGTGATGTTGAAAGGCATCTTTCAAGTTTCCCGGGTTCAATTCCAAAAATCCAATTCATTCTTTTTATATTAATTCTTATTCCGACAATAGCTTATCTAAGTCGTAAATTATTTTCACTTAATTCCTAAAACCTATTTAGCTAATCCCTACTCTTGCTTTGGCGTAAATACAAAAACAGAAATGATGGACAAAGGAACTAAGGACAATCCCATTGCAAAGAAGGGTACCCAATTACCTCCTTTTGTCAAGGCGGGTACTAAATAAGTAGAAATGACAATGCCTAAAACAGCAGCCGCACCTCCAATTCCTGCCAAGGAACCTACATTCTTGCCTGAATGATAGTCACTTGGGAGTGTTTGTATATTAGTAATGGCAAACTGAAAACCAAATAAAATGAACATCAACATTAATGTAGCAAAAAGTGCAGTAGGAGCAAAAGCAGCCCCAATCATTCCAGGTATTATTAACAACCCACCAATTGTGATGGCAATTTTCCTTGCTTTAATTGCAGGAATTCCTTTGGCAATTAGTTTTCCCGAAAACAACCCACCTGAGATACCTCCTAAAGCAGCACCAACAAAAGGTATCCATGCCACTGCCGAAACGCTTTTTAGATTCAGCTTATAAACCTCCTGCAAATAGATAGGTAGCCATGTCATAAACATCCACCAAATTGGGTCAAGAAAAAAGCGGGTAGCAATGACAGAGTAACTTCTTTTATCAGATAAAAGCTGCACGGTACTCCAAGCTTTTTCTTCTTTATTGACTTCTAATGGTTGACCCTGTAAAATAAAATCTCGTTCTTTATTTGAAATCCAAGGATGTTTTTTCGGGGAATCCTTGTTAATGAAGTACCATGGAATTATCCATAGTACACAAATGAATCCCATCACAAAATAGGTAATTCGCCAACCTGCTGAAAGAAACAAAAATGGAATAATAATGGGTAATAGGATATTGCCAACAGATGCTGAAGCGCCAAAAAGACCCTGTGCCATTGCACGTTCCTTAATGGGAAACCATTCCGCATTAGACTTTGTCGTTCCAGGCCACGGCCCAGCTTCGCCCAATCCAATGATGATTCCCAATGTTACCAGACTATAAAGTCCAGATACAAATGAGGTAAGCGTAACTGCCCCTCCCCAAATCAACGCAGAGAAAATAAATCCTTTTCGAGTGCCAATTTTATCATAAACTTTTCCTGAAACAATCTGACTAAGCCCATACGCCAACATGAAATATATATTCACCCACGATAACACCTGCTTACCCTTTGTTTGACGTACTTCGGGCGTCATTCCATCATTTACGATGCCTAATTCGGAGGCAATCCCATGTCGGATGACAACACCTGTAGCCTTGTCTCTTTCATCCTGCCACATGTAGTTGAGCGTCCCTCTATCGAGGATGTTAATAATAGTAACCATTAAAATCAAACTCAGAATCATCCAGCGTAGTCCATTAATTTTCATTTCGCATCATTTATTTTTTTCAACAATCATTAGAATTCAATATTCGTTTATTCTTCTCTTTAATGTTTATACTTAAGTCATATTTACAAATTAACCCCTGCTTTTAGTTGTATTGCCCTAGATGAACCTCCCACTTCTATGGTATAGGCACCTAGTTCAGTATCCCAACTCTTTTTTGTTTCGTTATAGTACTGAAAAGCCTCTTTATTAAGCGATATTGTAACAGTTTTAGATTCATTCGGCTTTAAGAATACCTTTTGAAAGCCCTTTAATTCTTTATCTGCCCGTTCAATAGAAGACTTGTCCTTGTGAATATATAGTTGTGCAACTTCTCCTCCATCAATATTTCCAGTATTTGTTATGCTAAAAGTTGCGGTAAATATATTTCCTACACCCTTTACCAACTTCAAATCTTTGTAAGAAAAGGTGGTATAAGAAAG
>CANCKV010000442.1 GCA_947378615.1 Chitinophagaceae bacterium
AGTCAAAAAAAGATATTCAACTTCAAATATTATAATTACTTTTGTTTAACATTATAGATTTTATGGAAAGCACTTTGAACCAAGAAGCAACTTTAGAACAAGAGGTAGAGCTTGGATTACGTCCCGACGAATTTGAAATGATTAAAGGGATTTTAGGACGCACACCTAATTTCACTGAAACGAGTGTTTACTCGGTGATGTGGTCAGAACATTGTTCATATAAAAACTCTATCTATTGGTTAAAACAACTACCGAAAGAAGGACCTCACATGTTAGTTAAAGCAGGTGAAGAAAATGCCGGTATGGTAGATATTGGAGGAGGTTTAGGTTGCGTGTTTAAAATAGAGTCTCACAATCACCCAAGTGCTTTAGAACCATATCAAGGTGCTGCTACTGGTGTTGGAGGAATCAATCGTGATATTTTTACGATGGGTGCTCGACCAATTGCTCAATTAAATTCGTTACGTTTCGGTAATATCGAATTAGACCGAACTAAATGGTTGGTTAAAGGTGTGGTTAAAGGTATTGGTGATTATGGTAATGCTTTCGGTATTCCAATTGTTGGAGGAGAAGTTTTCTTTGATGACTCTTATAATACAAATCCCTTAGTAAATGCATTTTCAGCAGGTGTAATGGATTCTAAAAAAATTATTTCAGCAAAAGCAAAAGGTCCGGGTAATCCTGTTTTTATAGTTGGTTCTGCAACTGGAAAGGATGGTATTGCTGGAGCAGCATTTGCTTCAAAAGATATGACTGAAGAGTCTGCAGGTGATTTACCTTCTGTTCAGGTTGGTGATCCCTTTATGGAAAAATTACTTCTAGAAGCTACTATGGAATTATTAACAACTGATGCAGTAGTTGGAATGCAAGATATGGGAGCTGCTGGTATTACTTGTTCTACATGCGAAATGAGCGCAGGTGGAAATGTAGGTATGGATATTCAATTAGACAAAGTACCAACTCGTCAAGAGAATATGTTGCCTTATGAAATTCTACTTTCTGAATCACAAGAACGAATGTTAGTTGTTGTGAAAAAAGGAGAGGAAGCTGTTGTAAAAGCAATTTTTGATAAATGGGATTTACATGCAGAAGAAATTGGTGTTGTTACTGATTCTACTCAAGTTCGTTACTTTATGAATGGTGAATTAGTAGGAGATGTTCCTGCTGAATCTTTAGTTTTAGGTGGCGGAGCTCCTCAATATCAAAGAGAATATTCAGAACCAGCATATTACCAAGAATTTAAAAAGTTTACTATTGATGATGTTGAACAACCAGAAGATTTAAAAGAAGTTGCATTCTTTCTTTTACAACATCCAAATATAGCTTCTAAACGTTGGGTTTATGAGCAATATGATTCAATGGTTGGAACAAAAAATATGACTACAAATCGTCCTTCTGATGCTGCAATTGTAAATGTAAAAGGTACAAATAAAGCTATTGCAATGACGGTTGATTGTAATTCAAGATACGTAAATGCTGATCCAGAAGTAGGTACTATGATTGCAGTTTCTGAAGCTGCTCGTAATATTGTTTGTTCAGGAGGAGTTCCAAGTGCTATAACGAATTGTTTAAATTTTGGGAACCCTTATAATCCGGAATCTTTCTGGCAATTTGTAGGAGCTATTAAAGGTATGTCAACTGCCTGTTTGAAATTTGAAACTCCAGTTACTGGTGGAAATGTTTCTTTTTATAACCAAACATCTACTAATGGAATAGAAACACCAGTTTTTCCAACACCTACTATAGGTATGATTGGAATTTTGGAAGATAAAAGCAGAGCCATGACTTTAGATTTCAAACAAAAAGGTGATTTGATTTTCATAATAGGTGAATCTCATAATGATATTTCTTCATCAGAATACCTAGCGTCTTACCACGGTATTAAAGCATCTCCAGCGCCATATTTTGATTTAGAGAAAGAATATACAATGCAAGATACAGTAAAAGGATTGATTCAAAATGAATTAATTAATGCTGCTCATGATATTTCTGATGGAGGTTTATTTATTTCTTTAACTGAAATGGCGATGCCAAGAGAACTTGGTTTTGATATTGTTACAGATGCTGAGATTAGAGAAGATGCATTCTTATTTGGTGAATCACAGGGTAGAGTAATTGTATCAGTAAGTGAAGATACTGAAGAAGATTTTATTGAATTTATGATAGGTTCAAATGTTAATTTTACTTTGTTAGGACATGTTACTAAAGGTAAAATGATGGTTGATGATGAACATTTTGGATTTATTGCAGAAGCTAAAGAATTATTTAATAATGCTTTAGGTAAGAAATTAGAGAACTAGACATTAGATTTTTAGACTCTAGACCGCTTCACTTTTAGACTGAAATAGTAAATAAGTCTAAAGTACAGTTTATCGGGATGGTCTAATGTCTAAAAATCTAATGTCTAAATTAAAAAAATATGGAATACAATACAACACGTCCCAAATTGATGTTGCCAGAATATGGTAGAAATGTTCAAAATATGATAGTTCACGCAATGGAAGTTGAGGACAGAACTGAACGTAATCGTGCTGCACAAGCAATTATAGAAGTGATGGGGCAATTGAATCCTCACCTAAGAGATGTTGATGATTATCGCCATAAATTATGGACACATTTGTTTGTAATGTCTGATTTTCAATTAGATGTAGATTCGCCATATGAATTACCTAAACGTGAAGAATTAACATCTAAACCAGAACGTGTAGAATATCCTTCTAGTAAAATTCGATTTGGTCACTATGGAAAATATACTCAGAAAATATTGGAAAATTCATCAAAAATTGTTGATGACAAAGAAAAAAAATATTTAACTAGAACAATGGCAAACTTTATGAAAAAGCAATTTCTTGTTTTTAATAACGATGCTGTTGAGAATAATGTGATTGCAAATCAAATGTCTGAATTATCTAAAAAAGAATTGATTTTAGATAATCCAGAAGATTTGCTATCTACAAATGTTATTTTAAAATCGTATGGCATTCAGCCAAATCAAAATAAAAATAACGCTAAGAAACAACAAGCACAGCAACCAAAAAAGAAATTTAAAAAACAATAAATCATGGCGTCTTTTGAAATTTATGGTGGTAAACCTCTCAAAGGTGAATTGATTCCCCAAGGAGCAAAAAATGAAGCATTACAGATATTATGTGCTGTTTTATTAACTCCTGATCAAGTCACAATTTCCAATATACCTGACATTATTGATGTAAACAAGTTGATTAGTTTACTTCAAACAATGGGTGTTAAAATTGAGAAAGTTGAGAAAGGAACATACATATTTCAAGCGAAAGATATAGATTTACCTTATTTAGAATCAGATGATTTTAAGAAAAGAGCAGGTTCTTTAAGAGGTTCAATAATGATTGTTGGTCCTTTGTTGGCGCGTTTCGGAAGAGGTTTTATTCCAAAACCTGGAGGAGATAAAATTGGCCGAAGAAGATTAGATACTCATTTTGAGGGATTTGTGAAATTAGGCGCTGTTTTTAATTATGATTCAGGTGAACATTTTTATTCTGTTGATGCAAAAAAATTAACTGGAACTTATATTCATCTTGATGAAGCTTCTGTAACTGGAACAGCAAATATTTTGATGGCTGCAGTATTGGCAGAAGGAGAAACAACAATTTATAATGCAGCTTGTGAACCTTATTTACAGCAACTTTGTAAAATGTTGAATTCTATGGGAGCAAATATCAGTGGTATTGCTTCAAATATGTTAATTATCCAAGGTGTTAAAGAATTGAAAGGATGTTACCATAGAATTCTTCCAGATATGATTGAAATTGGTAGTTTCATCGGTTTAGCAGCAATGACTAAGTCAGAAATTACAATTAAAGATGTAAGTTGGGATAATTTG
>CANCKV010000443.1 GCA_947378615.1 Chitinophagaceae bacterium
GTATTTTTTCTATTTAGAGTAAACGTATTGTTTATTATTGGAATTTTCAGTACGAATTTATTAGAATTTAGTCATTTTAATCTTTTCAGAATTTCATGATCAATCTAGTTAGCGACATTAGATAACTATAAATTTATAGTGTAATAAATTCTTTTTTTTTAATAATGTCTTCATTCTCCTATTTTTATTGCTTAAAAAAAAAGTGTACAGTATGAGATGTTGTGTAATGGTCATCTTTCTCTTTATTATTTCTTCTTGTGTTTATGCAAAGGCGCAACCTCCTCGTGGAATAAAATGGTCGAAAGATGGCAACTCGTTTTATTCAATTGAAGGAGGAAATATTACCCAAACTTCCTTGCCTTCTTTTAAAAAAGAAATAATTGTTTTTAAAGAAAACCTTTCTATAGGAAATGAAGGAAAAGCATTGGCCATAAGAAACTTTTTTTTCAGCGAAGATGGGCAGAAAGTGTTGATTTATACAAATAGTAAAAAGGTTTGGCGATATGATACCCGTGGCGATTATTGGGTGTATTCAATTGCCAATAAAAAACTACAACAATTAGGAAAGACTTTGCCTGTCTCTTCTTTAATGTTTGCCAAGTTCTCTCCTGATGGAACGAAGGTGGCTTATTCAAGTCGGCATAATATTTTTTCAGAGGATTTAGAAACTCAAACTATCACTCAATTGACTATCGATGGAACCGACAAGATTATTAATGGAACCTTTGATTGGGCTTATGAAGAAGAATTTGGTTGCAGGGATGGTTTCAGATGGTGTGCTGATAGTAAGCTGATTGCGTATTGGCAAATTGATGCAACGAGTATTAAAAGCTTTTTATTGATAGATAATACGGATAGTATCTATTCATTTACTAAGTCTGTGGAATACCCGAAGGTGGGAGAAGACCCCTCCGTATGTAAGGTAGGAGTTGTCTCTATTGCGACATCTAAAACAATTTGGATGAATGTTCCCGGTGATTCAGTTCAACATTATTTACCCCGAATGGAATGGACGCCTAATAGACAATTGATAGTTCAACAATTGAATAGAAAACAAAATGAGAGTACTTTATTTTTATTAAATCCAATTGATGGAGTGGCTCAAAAGATTATGACAGAATCTGATAAAGCATGGATTGATATTAAAACTAGATGGAATGATGACAACCCAATTGGTTGGGAGTTTATCAATCATAATAAGTCCTTTTTATGGGTTAGTGAAAAGGATGGTTGGCGTCATATTTACTCCATTTCAATGGATGGGAAACAGGAAACTCTGCTGACAAAAGGAAACTATGATATGATTTCATTAGATGCAGTTGACCAATTGAATGGGTTTATATATTTTACAGCTTCTCCAAAATATGCTACGCAAAAATATTTATATAGGGTATCAATTAATTTAAAAGATAAAAATAAAGGTGTTGCAGAACTGATTTCTCCTGCAAATCAAAATGGAACACACAACTATACGATTTCTCCAAACGGAATGTTTGCGGCCCATACATTTTCAAGTCATAATTATACCCCTATTTCTGATTGGGTAAGCTTGCCTACTCATAAGATTATTAGAGAAAGTGAGCAAATAAGTATGTTGGATAAAGAATCGAATGTGGAAATGATACAGGTTACAACAGCAGATAGCATTACGATGGATGGTTGGATGATAAAGCCCACACCATTTGATAGTACAAAGAAATATCCTGTTTTATTCTATGTTTATTCAGAACCGGGTTCTACAACTGTTGAGGACAGTTATGGAAGTGCAGGCAATTATATGTTTCAAGGTAATTTGTCAGAAGAAGGTTATATACAAATAAGTTTGGATGGGAGGGGAACTCCTGCACCTAAAGGAGCAGCTTGGAGAAAGAGTATTTATAAAAAGGTAGGTATTTTAAACATTCACGATCAAGCAGAAGCCACAAAGAAGATTTTGGAATGGAAATTTGTTGATACAAGCAGAATTGCAGTATGGGGATGGAGTGGAGGTGGTTCCACAACCCTGAATTTGTTATTTCAATATTCTGATATTTATCAAACAGGAATAGCAATTTCTCCCGTTACCTATCGGTTGAGTTATGATAATATTTATGAGGAACGCTATATGGGGCTGCCACAAGAAAATAGGGAAGATTACTTGAAAGCATCCGCAGTTTGTTATGCAAAAGGTCTTAAAGGCAATTTATTATTGATTCATGGTACAGGTGATGACAATGTTCATTATCAAAATTCAGAATTATTGGTAAATGAATTGGTTCGTTACAATAAGAATTTTCAATTTATGAGTTATCCAAACCGTACCCATAGTATTAGAGAAGGGGCTGGTACATGGGGGCATTTGACTAGTCTTTACTCTAGGTATTTAAGGGAACATTGTCCAGGAGGGGGAAGATGAGCATGAATCTAAACCTAATTAAATATTATTTTAGAGTTGATTTCTCTCTTATAAATCTTACTTATTCAAAAGTTATGATTGATTAAATTAACAAACCATATATTTACAAACTAAAAAAACTATTGTATGTCTTCCTCATTTATTCCTTATCTCGTTCTACTTGTAATTGTAGTAGTTTCTTACAAATTAATTCTGCGTTTTTTATTTGGTATGGTTATCGTTCCTGAAGACAAGATTGGATTAGTTACCAAGAAGTTTGTTCTTTTCGGTGCTGATAAGTCGCTTCCTGATGGTCGTATTATTGCAACTAAAGGTGAGGCGGGTTTTCAGGCAAAGACCTTAGCTCCTGGATTGTATTTTGGTAAATGGTTTTGGCAATATGGTGTAACTATGGAGAAATTTACTATCATTCCCGAAGGGCAGATAGGTTTGATAATGGCTAAAGATGGTGCTGAAATTCCTACTGGAAATATCTTAGGACATTTTGTGGACAGTGATAACTTTCAAGATGCTGAAAAGTTTTTAAATAACGGTGGACAAAAAGGGCGTCAGACTTCATTTATTACTACGGGTTCTTATCGTATCAACACACAATTATTCCAAATATCAGTTACTGATATGGTTCGTATTCAAGAAAGTATGGTGGGCATTGTGACTGCACTTGATGGTTTGCCAATTGAAGAAGGACAGATTGCAGGTAAGCTAGTGGATGGGCATAATAACTTTCAGGATTTCGATAAATTTATTAAGAGTGGTGGTAACCGTGGTTTGCAGCCACAGGTTATTTTGGCAGGTTCTTATTATTTAAATCCGTGGGCTGTAGTGGTTGAAGAAACGCCAATGACAGAAATCGCAATTGGTTATGTTGGAGTTGTTATCTCTTATATTGGTCAAGAAGGTGTCGACACAAGTGGTGTTAATTTTAAACATGGCAATATTGTTACTAAAGGATTTAAGGGGGTTTGGTCTGAACCACTTGGTCCTGGAAAGTATCCTATCAATAAATATATTATGAAGGTTGAATTGGTTCCTACTACCAATCTTGTTCTTAATTGGGCGAGCGGCAGGAGTGAGGCACATAATTTAGACAAGAACCTATCAACAATCACCGTTCGTTCTCGTGATGGTTTCCCTTTCAATTTGGACGTTTCACAAATTATCCATGTGCCAAATACCGAAGCACCGAAGGTAATTGCTCGTTTTGGTAATATGGTCAATCTTGTTTCTCAGGTATTAGAGCCTACAATTGGAAACTATTTCCGTAATTCTGCACAAGATAGTGATGTAATTTCTTTTTTAAGTACTAGAAAAGAAAGGCAGGAATCTGCAAAGGAACAAATCAAGATGGTATTAGATGAGTATAATGTAACAGCAGTTGATACACTTATAGGCGATATTGTTCCTCCTGAATCTTTAATGAAAACGCTCACTGACAGAAAGTTAGCTGAGGAACAAAAGGTA
>CANCKV010000444.1 GCA_947378615.1 Chitinophagaceae bacterium
TATACATTTATTCCCCCACTAACTTCTAATCTTTGACCATTTACCCATTTAGCATCGTCAGTACAAAGAAACGCTACTACACTACCAATATCATCTGCATTCCCTACTCTTCCGAGAGGGGATAAATTCCCAAGAATTGTCTTGAATTGAGGATTATTTCTTATAGCTCCATTATTAAAATCGGTCTCTATTGGGCCGGGAGCAATTACATTTGCCCTAATGCCTCTAACACCTAATTCTTTTGCAAAATATTTGGTGAGTGTCTCTATAGCCCCCTTCATTGAAGCATAAACAGAATAACCCGGATTCGCAAATCTTGTAGTGCCACTCGAAATATTCACAATACCGCCTCCATCATTCATTGATGACAATAGTTTTTGGGTTAAGAAATAGACACCCTTATAATGAACATTCATAAACTCGTCAAACATTGCCTCGGTAACTTCAGTAAAGGGAACTGTTTTTCCCATTCCTGCATTATTAATTAAATAGTCGAAACTTTCTGTTTGGAATGTGTTCAATAACGCAGACTTGACATTTTCTACAAAGCTATCTAGCGACGAAAAATCACTAAGGTTTAGGTGTAATGCAGTTGCTTTACCTCCCAATAATTCTATTTCCTTTACTGTACTTTGTGCTAATTCTTGGTTTCCGTTATAAGTGATTATTACGTCAATATTCTTTTTTGTAAGACTCAACGCCATATCTTTTCCTAATCCACGGCTTCCACCTGTTACAATTGCAATCTTATTATTCATAGTACTTATTTTTTGCGAAGTTAATCTTCAAATGCATTCAAAGTTGAGTTATGAGTTATAAGTGATGAGTGATGTATATGTTTTGAGTTTTAAGTTAAATCAAGAATTAAGGAAAAAGATAGGTTAGGACTCCACACTTATCACTCATAATTCATCATTTTTTTAGCTTTTTTATGGAATTTTTTCATTCTTGTATCTCATTATAAAATTAATCATCATGAACAAGAATCTTATTTTATCAGCAGATGTCCTAGACATCATCTTCGATGGAAGAAACAAAGCGTATGGAGCTTATGATCTCCGTAAGACTTACAACAATCGTATTGCGACTGCACTTGCTGCAACTGTTGCAATCAGCGTATTTTTGTTATTGACAGTTTTTGCAAAACATGAAGGCAAGAATGACTTGTCTAAAATGAAATTTACTGACATTAGTATTTCTGATATTCCACTTAAAGAAGTAACCAAACCAATCGTTATACCACCGCCAGCTATACCCAAAACACAAGTGGTAAAAGTTGAACTAAGGAGATTTACTGCACCTCAAATCGTCAATGATAAATTGGTTACCGAACCACCTCCAACTGTGAAAGAATTGGACGGAGTTAAGATTAGCGATATAAATAAAGCAGGAGATAAAAGTGGCGACGAACTTGTTGCTCCTCCCGTTGAGAGCCATGGTACAGGGCAAGTAAATGCAATAAAAAAGGAGCCAGATTGGCAAAGCGAATTTAAAACTGTTCAAATAGAAGCAGAGTTTCCAGGCGGAAAAACTGCATGGGCTAAGTTCCTTGAAAGAAATTTGAATAGTGCATTGCCATCTGAATATGGTGCTCCTCCAGGAAAATATACAGTGAATGTTTCTTTTTTGGTAGATAGAAATGGGAATGTGAGTGAAGTAATTGCTTTAAATGATCCCGGCTTTAATACTGCAGAAGAGGCTGTGAGGGTGATTAAAAAATGTCCTTTATGGAGACCTGCCATTCAAAATGGACATCAAGTTACTTACAGGGCGAAGCAGTCAATCACTTTTATGGTGTTAGATAATGGGTAAGATATTAGAACTTAGAGGATATTGCTTATAAAGATTCAATGCCTTTTAGTCAAGAGAACTGCTGTTTCTCTAAAAAGAAATCATTGGTTTGAGTGAATACCTCAATAAATTTATATTGAATAATAGTTTGTCAAATTAATATGTTGCTGATAACAAACAACACAGACGTTAAAATCATTGATAGCTCTTGGGTTATAGGACTATCTTCCACAGGAGTAGTTTTGAAATGGTTTTGATCAAAAGTATTCTTTTCCTGAAAAATCGTAAAATGAATAGGTTAATTTAAAACTATTTCTATCTGCTACCACAAGTGACAATAAATCTGCCACCTGTGACGATAACTCTGCCACTTGTGGTAGGTTAATTGTCACAAGTGGCAGAAAGTCCGTCACTTGTGGTAGGTATATTGTCACAGGTGACAAGTGTTCAGTCACGTGTGACAATACCTCTGTCACCTGTGACAGAAAGCCTATCACAAGTGACAGGTTAGAAACATAATTAAGAATAGGACTGAATATTTTATAAAAGGAGAAGATAAAAACAGAAATATTCATAATGGCATTACAAAACATCAAAAAATAATCTGAAGAGGAGAAAATTTAGTTGGCCATAAACGTAAGTTAAACCCAAATTACGCATTAGCCACTTTTGAATGGGAACTCAAAGATTTTCGAGTAATTCCAAAGTCCATCAAACCAAGCTCTTCTCTTTTTAGTGAGAGCGATTTTTAGTTCCAATTTGTTATTTATTTTTTCAAAATAGGCTCCGATTGCAAAGGTTCTGTATCTTAACGTAGAGAGTGTTTTTTGAGTCTTTTCCTGTAGTAGAAAAGTCCTGAAAAGTGCCATGAGATTGTATGCAATCATTGCAAAAGTTAGTGCAGCTTCAGTGGCATAAAACTCATGCAGATTAAAGCTGTCGAAACCAAAATCGTACTTCAATTCTTTGATTCTATTTTCTGCGTCTCCTCTTCCTCTATACAGTCTCCAAATTTCTGCAGGTGCAAGTTTCATACTAGTCACGTATGCGGAGTAGCGATAGTTTCTATAAATCTCTTCCTCTGCAAACAGACTTAGTTGCTTGCCAGTAGCCTTTGGTCTGTCCTCTATCTTTTGCCTTACTATAACCAAACGCCTATCCTTTTCCCAAGAGTCACTTTTGTACATCATATCGCATATCTCCACACCTGTATCCAACAATATCCAATTGTTGGACTCTGCTATAAGCCTTTGAATAGGGTATAAAAATTTGGCTGCGATTATATAGTCTATCTTCTTGAATTCAAGATAATCCAGAATATCCGACTGAAAAAAGCCACTGTCCAATCTTATCAGGCTAATAGTCTTGTTTTTTAGCTTGGATAAAGTATCTTCTAAAAAGCCAAGAAAGTTATTGGCAGAAGAGGTGTCCCCACTTCGAAGCCACATATTGGCAACAAGCTTTACGTCATTGATAAACGCTATTAAGGGATGATGGGACGCCCTACCTTTTTTATTTGGATTATACCCCTTTTTTGCTCCATCCTGTTCTCCGTATCGGGTCATAACAGATGAGTCTATATCCAAGGTAAAATTGTCAAATTTGAAATTGTCAAAAATCCATGAGTAAAAATATTCACCGACACGATAGTTCTTGGCTTGGGTGAATTTGCTGAAAAACCTTTTGTAGGCATCTTGTCCAGGTGTCACATCCCAATCGAATATTTTTCCCAAGGCTAAATCATGACGGGTCACTTCAGTATGCAAAAACTTGCTTGCTCCACACCAAATAGAAGTTATAAAACATTCAATAATTGTTGTCGGCTTGTACCCTCTATTTGAACCAGGTGATGGTAAATCCTCACATTTCTCAACCATCTCTCTGAATCCAATTTTTTGAAGCATTTGTTTCAAAAAGACCATTCCGCCCCAAGGTGTAATCTCTTTGCTAGTATAGCTTATATCAAAGTCCATAACTACTTTTTTTCTAACGCTAAGCGTTAGGAATTATCAATAAAAACAACTCAAATCTAAGACAAAAATCCTAACGCGTAATTTGGGTT
>CANCKV010000445.1 GCA_947378615.1 Chitinophagaceae bacterium
TAGTTATGCCTTTCAGGTAGTTTATGATCATCACAAGAATAATATCTACATATTTGCTATTAAGGCTTTGAAGTCTCCTTTACTTGCACAAGAAGTTGTTCAAGATGTTTTTTTGAAGTTATGGTTTGAAAGAGAGAAGCTGACACAAATCAATTCACTTGAAAGCTGGCTTTTTATAGTTACTAAGAATCATTTATTGAATCAATTAAAAAAAATAGCGAAAGAATGGAAGCGTGTAGATGAATCTTTCTTGGAAAATAATACCAATATAGATTTGGAACTTGAGTTTTTGGATAAAAAAGCCCATATAGAACTACATGAGAATGCCATCAACCAATTGACTAAGACACAAAAAAAGGTTTATCAATTAATTAGGGTCGAAAAGAAGACTTATGCAGAAGCATCTACTATCTTAAATATTTCAGTTGATACCTTGAAAAAGCACATGACCTCTGCATTAGTTATAGTAAGAAGCTTTATCACAAAGAACGGTTTCAAATGTTTTTTATAAATATTGAAAAATAACCGCTTTTCAATTTTTTTGTTTAAAAACAATAGATTTTTCTATACTAAGTAATATATTTATAATAATAAAAGGAAGCATTTTCATTTCAATATAGGAAAAGTCTTCAATTGATATTCAAATTAACTTATTACTTAGCGGTAATACATATTTTTGCTGTATTTACATTTCAATTATTGAATTGAATCTATCCTTTGCTAATAAGATTTAGTGACTTTCCATACAGAAATCAAATCTGCTTTTCCATGTGTTTATTGATTGTTTTATTATTTTATCAGTAGCTATGTGTTTTTGATTTTTGTTAAAATGGAGTCATAATTTGCAAGTTTGATGTTGTTTTTTTGAGATCAGCAGATTCAAAAAAGAGATCAGCAGATGCAAAAAAGAGATCAGAAGATGCAAAAAAGAGATCAGAAGATGCAAAAAAGAGATCAGCAGATGCAAAAAAGAGATCAGAAGCTACAAGTTGATAGCTTCGATGTTGTTTTTAGAGATCAGCAGATGCAAAAAAGAGATCAGCAGATGCAAAAAAGAGATCAGAAGCTACAAGTCGATAGCTTCGATGTTGTTTTTTAGTGGTTTGTGGACACTAAATTCTCCTTTTATCATTAGCTATTTTATTCTTCACTCTACTTATTTGAAAAAAAAATAAAAAATAATTGCTTTTTTTCTTCCACCTACAAAATTGTTTGGTGTCTTTATAATTAGTAATAATTAATTGATGCAAGAACAGGAGTTTAAAATATTGGTTGACAGGTATCTTAATGATGCTTTGAGTCCACAAGAATTGGAGGAGTTCTTTTCACTTGTTTTAAGTGGAGACTACGATTCTCTACTTTCTGAGAGTTTTTTGAAGGGATTACAACATAATAGGGATTTAAGGGCAGGCATTCCTCATGATGTTTCAGATACCATTATCAGAAATATCATGTCTTCTGAAAACTTTGCGAAGAATACCATCATGCGTTCTGTTCCTGTTAAAAGATTTACCCGTTATTTAGTTGCAGCATCTATCATTCTGATTGTCATCTCCTCTTATTTTGTAAAGACATTAATCTTAGGTGATTCAAATCTATTACCAAATGGAATTGCGAAAAGTGCCTATCAATATAAAGATAACCCAACTAAGAATCCAATCAAGGTCGTTTTGGAAGATGGTAGTCAAGTCACCATTCAACCTTTTGCCAAATTATATTATTCAGTTAGTCAGTCTCATAAAAGGGAAGTCTTTTTGGAGGGAAATGCATTTTTTGACGTTACAAAAAATAAGGAAGCACCCTTCTTTGTTTATTCTGGTGCAATCGTAACGAAAGTATTAGGAACGAGTTTTAATATAACCAACTCGTTAAATGGCAATACCGAGGTATTGGTAAAATCGGGTAGGGTGCAAGTTTATGAAAATACAAATAAAGGAAAAAGTGTACAAAATAGTTCTCAGCCCGTTATCCTACAACCAAACCATAAGGTGATATTTCATGCTGAAAATAAAACCCTCGAATTAACCCTTGCTGAAAAACCTGAATTAGTCAAAAAAACAAACGGATATACAAGTCTTGATAGTTCGAAAATTGAATTTGTATATGTTAGGGCAAGGCTTAAAGATGTTTTGAAGGAACTTGAAACTCATTATGGTATTGAGATTATTGTTCCTAATGAGGATTTATACAATTGTTATTTTACTGGAGATATAACAGAACAGGACTTATACACTAAATTAAAAATGATTTGCTTAACTACAAATACAAATTATGAAATAAACGGAACGAAGATATTGATAACAGGTTCTGGATTACATGTGAAATAAAGAAGTTATACGTTATAAGTTGTAAGTTATGAGTTATGAGTTATGAGTTGTACGTTATAAGTTATAGGTTGTACGTTATAAGTTGTTCAACTTGTTTTGATATTAAGACTTAAATGTTTAGAAATTAAAATGTAATTATCATTTTAATCACTCTAATCATCTTAAATCACAAATAAAAATAGGCTAACGGTGTTGGTAGCACCATTAGCCCTTAAACAGGAGTCCTGTTAGCGTTTTAGTTACAACGATTTTTCACTAAAAACTTGTCAAAATTATGAATTTAAAGCGAGAAACGCTTACTCTATTATTATTTGCCATGCGAATTTCAATCACGTCACTCTTTTGGGTATTCCTTCTTGTATCTAACATATATGCAAACAAAGTAGAAGCACAAAAAAATTTAGAAAAAGTATTTACCCTAAGTGTTGACAATATGTCGATTGAAAAGGCAGTTGAGCGTGTAGGTAATATTACTAAAGTCAGGTTTGTGTTTAGTAGTAGTGCTACTGAATTTAATAAGAAGATTAGCTTCAAATTAAAGGATATCAAGCTGATTGATTTTTTAAACCAACAAATCATCCCAAATGGAATTAGTTTTCAAGAGTTGAACAATTCTATTGTTCTTTTTCCCTTAAAGTCTAAATCTCAAGTTGCTGAGATATCAACTATTACTACTGTTAATTCAGATGACTTGCCTGTTGGAATTGTGGTTACAGGGACTGTGAAGGATGAAAATGGAACAGCCTTAGAAGGGGCAACTGTACAAGAAAAAGGTACAAACAATAAGACTACCTCTAATAAAAAGGGGGGATTCTCCATTAAAGTGAAAGATTCTCATGCAGTATTAGAAATATCGTATGTGGGTTATAGTTTTAAACAAGTTTTTACAAATGGAGAAAGTGCGTATAATATTACCCTTACCTCAACCACTAAATCATTAGAGAACGTTGTAATTGTTGATATCGGTTACCAAAAAGTTCGCAAGTCAGATGTTACTGGTTCGGTTTCAAAGTTGAGTACAGAAGAAGTGGGCAATCAACCCCTTTCTTCTGTAGATCAGTATATGCAAGGGAGAGTATCAGGTGTACAAATGACACAGAATTCTGGAGCACCTGGTTCAGGGATGACTTTCTTAATTAGAGGTGCCACTTCAGTAACTGGCTCAAATCAGCCATTATTCATAATTGATGGTTATCCAATAGAGTCAGGCCAATCGTCCATGAGTCCAAGTTCAGGTTCAGATATGTGGTCAAGTTCTGTACCTCCTACAAATCCTTTGGCTGCTATCAATCCCAATGATATAGAGTCGATTGAAATTCTTAAAGATGCCTCTTCGACCGCCATTTATGGTTCCCGTGGTGCTAACGGAGTTGTATTAATCACTACAAAACGTGGTAAAAATAAGAAAGACCAATTTAGCTTTTCAAGTAGGATGGACTTTAGTCATTTACCCAAAAAGATTGAGGTGTTACGATCATCTGACTATATGGATTATGTGAATGAGGCAAATGTTAATAGTGGATTA
>CANCKV010000446.1 GCA_947378615.1 Chitinophagaceae bacterium
ATACCTGCATGTCCGGTACGGTAACGAAATTTTGCAGGCTTTTATTTTAGATAAAGTAGGGTTAAACCCTTATAGTTCCGAAAATAGTGCAGTCACATTTCGTGATATCTATGCACAAATCCCTCAAAAAACAGATATGGATGGCATGCCCGAGGGTGATTGTCACAATCATATAGACATGGGCGATTTGTATCAACAGTTTATTCCTCTTGCAGCATCCCTATCAAAAGATGGGTTTCTACAATCGTATGCGAAATTGAAATTGAACAGACTTGAAGTATTGAGTGCTCGGGCATTTATTTATTATAATCCAACTATCCCATCAAAGCCTTTTGATTATCTGGGATTGACACGTTTTTTCCCCTCTCCTTCCGGTATCATGATTGCTCGAACAAAATGGGATTTGGATCGGAAAGATTATAACTCTAATGCGATGGTGGTTTTGATGAATATGAGGGAGTATAATGCACGAAATCATGTGCATCTTGATGATGGCAATTTCAGTATTTACTATAAAGGACATCTTGCTATCGATGCGGGTATCTATCAGGGAAAAGAGGAAGAAAACGGTTGGGGTAAGGAGGATTATATCAATTACTACATCCGCACGGTTGCACATAATTCATTATTGATTCTAGACCCTAACGAACCTACTCCCTTAGAAGGTTGGAACAAGAAAACAAAATCTAGAGATGGAGGTCAGTTTTCATTCAGTAATAAAGCATGGAGTACGAGTCAACAAATGATTGCAGGAGGAAAGAATGCACAAATCATGGCGAATGAGATTGCAGAGGGAGTTATGCCCGATTATTCATACTTAAAGGGCGACATGACCCCTTGTTATAATGTGCCAAAGAATGTGGCTATCTATCCCGCAAAAGTTGATACGGTGAGGAGAAGTTTTGTTTTTCTAAATCTTAAAAATGAGACTATTCCAGGTGCATTGATTGTGATGGATAAAGTGGTTTCGACGAATGCAAGTTTCAAAAAGTCTTGGTTATTACATGCACAAAATGAACCTACTATTAAGAATGGAAAGATTATAGTGGAGAATACGAATAATGGCCGAAATGGAAAGCTACAAGATGATATCCTACTACCGGAATTAAATAATCAAAACATTGAATCAATTGGTGGAGAAGGTAAAGAATATTGGGTAGATGGAAAGAATTGGGGTACTGTAACACAAGAGGATGCGGGTAGGTGGAGAATAGAATTGTCGCCAAAACAGACATCAAAATCGGATAACTTCCTGAATGTAATACAAGTAATGGATGCAAAGCCCTCTCCTACTGCCTATGCTGTTACAAAGTCTTATGCGGAAAAGGGGAATTATGTAGCGGTTGCTATCAATAACCGGATAGTTGCACAACAATTGTCTCTAGACAAAAATGATCAAGAAATCGCCTTTACTATAGGAGATACGAATAAAGATTATAAGGTATTGATTGCCGATTTGAAGGCCGGAGAATGGAAATTCAAAAGCAGTTCAACTACGAAAAATATCAGAGTAAATGATAGTGCTGGAACCGTTTATATAGAGAGTAAAGGAGGGCATTTTAGCTTGACACCAATTGGTTTTAGCACAAAATAAAAAGGGAAAAATGTCTAATACATAGGTCAATTAGGTTCACTTGGAAACACATAGTTTTTTTCTATGTTTTATTGAAAAGAAGCTCACATAGAAATGCTACTCTGTATTGTAATGCTTATGTGAAAAGAAATTTTATTACAAAAAAGGAGGTTAAGATTTTTTTCTCAACACTCGAAGACGCAAAGTTGCACAAAGTAAACAGAAAAAGAGAAACTTAAATTCTGCGTGAGGACACGCCGCAAGGCAGACCGCCGAGGTTCGTGTCTCCACGAAACTCTTTAAGCGAAAAACTTTTATGCACCGAGAGAAACTTAATTTGCCTTTGAATCTTTAAGACTTCTGTTAGAAAATAAAAAACGATTGTTTGATATGAAAAAAGTATTCATTTTTATTGTTGCAAGTTTGCTTTGCCTATTATTTAATAGTTGTTGTGTTTTTCATTCTTCGACTTGTAAAACAAATAAACTCGATGGCTTAGTGGATAATGCCATTAAGAAGTCAATAGATTGCTTGGCAAAGTCTGTTGAGGAAGTAAAAGACCCTTTGCTATATCCAACTTATGCGACTAAGGATTTAAAGTGGAAACTAAAAAAATCAACCGATTGGACAAGTGGTTTCTATCCCGGTTGTTTGTGGAGGGCATACGAATTGAGTAAAGAACAACGCTTTAAGGATTGGGCTATTAAATGGACTAAAGGTATCGAAGCAGAAAAGTATAATACCAAAACCCACGATCTAGGCTTTCGTTTTGGTTGCAGTTTTGGAAATGGCTATAGACTGTTGTCAAATGATACGATTTCCAAAAGTTACAAAGAAGTTTTATTGACTGCTGCTAATACAATGGATAAAAGGTTTTTACCCATAATTGGATTATATACATCCGATTGGGATGATAAGCCCCTGCCTAATTCTGTTCCTGTTGTGATAGATATCATGATGAATTTGGAACTTCTCTTTTGGTCATCACAAAACGGTGGTGATCCTACAAGGTATGAGCGATGCTTGTCACATATTGCCAATTCATATCGTGATTTAATTAGAAACGATGGTGGAAGCTTTCATATAGTACGCTATGATAAAACATCAGGAAAACTGTTGAATCAGGGACAACTACAGGGCGATGTCGATTCTAGTACCTGGTCGAGGGGGCATGCTTGGATGATTTATGGATTAGTGACTGCTTACCGAATTACAAAAGATGAGCACTATTTAGAGAAGGCAATGCGAGTAAGCGATTACTTTATTAATCACCTACCAAAAGATCATGTTGCCAATTGGGATTTTCAGTCACCACTTAATCATCGGGATGCTAGCGCCTCAGCAGTGGTTTGTTCTGCATTATTAGAGATGCAAGGTTATTTGAAGGATGCAAAACAGCAATTGCATTATCGTGCAGAAGCAGAAAAAATGTTGACCTCACTATGTCAACCTCCTTATTTTTCAGAAGGAAACGGCACGAATTGTTTGCTATTAAACAGCACACAATACTATCATAAAACAGAGAATACAGATGTACCTTGTTCCTTTGGGGATTATTATTTTATGGAATCATTAGTACGGTACAAGGCATTAAGAACAAAACCAATTAATTAATCAATGAATTGGCTACTTTTGGCATCAAAATTTTAGAATAAAAGAGTATTTAGTATTAAATAAAAAAATAAGAATAGATATGCAACAGAATAAATTACCTAGGACGGACATTAATGTGTCGCCAATTATTTACGGTGCCTTCGCAATTGGAGGATGGTTTTGGGGTGGTGCCGATGAAGGAGAAGCCATTAAAGCTATTGAGGCAGCCATCGAAAATGGAGTCACTACTATTGATACCGCACCCGTTTATGGAATGGGTCATAGTGAAATTGTGGTGGGAAATACCATTAAGGGCAAGCGTGATAAAGTTCAGTTGTTGACAAAATTCGGCATGAGATGGGATACCGAACTTGGCGATTTTACCTTTGATACGAATGATAACGACGGCAATCCGGTTAAAGTGTATAAATTCAATGGAAAACAAAGTGTCATCGAAGAATGTGAACGGAGCTTGCAACGTTTACAAACTGACTATATTGACCTTTTACAAATGCATTGGCCCGAAAGCACGACTCCAATTGAAGAAACAATGGAGGCGCTTGAAATATTGAAACAACAAGGGAAAATTCGTGCTGCGGGTGTATGCAATACCCCTGTTAATTTGTTGGAAAGGGCAAATGCATGTACCATTATTTCTACCAATCAAGTGGCCTATAGTATGGT
>CANCKV010000447.1 GCA_947378615.1 Chitinophagaceae bacterium
GATTATCTGCTAATTTCCCAAAAATTCTTATCCATTGTGTCTTTTCAGAACTGATATATCGATATTCAATTTCCCAACCATCCGTTTGATTAATTTCAAGAATTGAATTTCTTAATTTTTCAACGTCTTCGGGATGAACACCCTCATAAAATGATAAATTATCTTGATTTACTTTCAGTTTGGAAAAGTTAGGAAAGAAAGTTTCTAATTCTTTATTGATGAATCCAATTTCAAATTTACCATCTTTGAAAATATTCATTTCAAATACAACGAGCGGTAAATGTTTAGTAAAACGATTCCAGAATTGTTCCTGCATCAAAAAGGCCTTGAATGGACTTTCGCTTTTAAGTTCTACAGGCTTTATAATTTCGGTTGCTTCCCAATTGATAAGCAAATTGTCGTCACCTCTTTGTAGCCCGAAACCTTTTATGGAAAAATTTTTGAAAGAAAAAACAGTCGTAACAGGATAATAAGAAACAGAAATGTCGAATATAAAAGTTTTTAATTGCTCATTAATAGTTTCATCAAAGGATGAAAGCAAATTATTATCTTTAATAAAAGATAATTCACTCCAAAAGTCAACGTCTTCACATAAATGCGAAGTTATGATTCCTGAAATTTTTAGTTCTGTTGCTGCTACCCTTATCATTTTCTAGTTTTCAAAAATTATCAACGAAAAAAACAATGAATGGTTTTATACCATGCAAATATTTTTCTTGTCAATTGACGAATATTTACAATCGAAAAGGGGTTTTGCAAATATATAAGGAATATTTATTCAAAAATTTGGAAATTTCAATAATAGTAAAATGGATAGTCAATTATCATCAACTTCTGTTGAAAAGAATAAAAAGTAGAAGGTAATTGTTTGTTTAAAAAAAATTCTTTTCAAATAATAAAATATTTATTTTTTCAATTTGATTTTTGTATAAAAATATCCTTATACATTTGCGCTCAACAATGGGTAACTTTGGAATACCTAACACATCGATTGGTTTTATCTCTCTATGTTTACATTGCATCCCAAACTAAGCGGGGCCTGCAATTTCTTCTACCGGTTTTGATACATTTATTTGTATTCATCTTTGGGTTATTCCCTCAATATTTTGTTTTGAACATATTTTATTATTATGCCAAATTAGATTTGGTTGGAAACAATCACATTTTGGTCTAATTCTACCGTACTACGGGATAGTTATACCGTTCTATGGTTTACTTGTACCGACTCTCGGGATACTTGTACTGTTTCACGGTTTACTTGTTCCGATCTGTAGTCCACTTGTACCGTCCTACGGAATACTTGTACCGTTCTACGGGATACTTGTTCCGTCTTACGGAATACATGTTCCATTCTACGGTTGGCTACAACCTAAAAGATTTGTTCAGAAACATATTGATAAAAAAAGTCGGTCATTTTTTATGAAACTGCTTTCATGATTAGGCAGTAAACGCTTAAAAATTGTAGGAAATTTCCTATAAGGTTATTGAAAATTAAATTTATTAAAATGAAAAAGACTTATTTTATCCCAAGGGCAATGGCAAAAAAATTGCTTTGGATTACAAACCTTAATACAAAGGTTATTTATCATGCCGCTACTTTAGGCATACTTGCTCCTGCTTTATTGATTCTTTTGAACGACACAAATGCATTTACTTTCATCATGGCTTTAAAGACATCGGTAAAAAAATATGCAATGACAATCAGTTCTTTTTTATTCTCATTGGCAAACGGTCCATTAGGAACTGCAGCTGTTCCTTTTCCCATGCTCGGCACACCGACTACGGTTCCTCCCGCTGTAGCCTATGGGATTTTTGCACGCTGTGCAATATTGGCAAGGCAAATAAAGGCGAATGGTTGTTCGGACGAAATTGCAAAAGATTTGGGCATCGTAGGTTCAGATATTGCCAACAGCTTTACAACTGCACAGCCAGCAATTAAGTTATTGTTGACCGCAGGAATTATTACAGGGAAATATAAACGTGGTGAGTTGAGTGGCATTCATTTGGAATGTATGAGGGGAACTGAAACCGTATTTAGTTTTTTATTAACCGCCAATAAGGCTTCATTTAGTGACGAACGTCCTAATTTGATTGCCGGTCAGGCAGAAACCCGTCATTATCGGGCTTGGTTTATTTTGAACGATGAAGTAGTTGGAGTGGTTAGTAGTGTTGTTTCTATTAGTATTGCTTCTGAATAACACACCTTTTGAAGTAATATAAAAAATGTTAAGGCTTAAAAGAAAGTGTGGAATGACGGGAGTTCATTTCACACTTTTTTTATACCACCTTAAATATAACCTGTATTTTGAATCATTGGTTTCCTAAACCACCTTTTTGCAACATTCAGACAAGTAAAATAGTCAATTAGTTAATTCCTTTGTATAGTTATTATTTTTCTCATTATTGAGTCAATATATACTGCCACATGAACTACACATTCAAAAAATTTGTCTCTGTCTTTGTAAGAAATTGCTGTTTTCTCTTATTACTCCTTTTAATCAATAAAGGCTATTCGCAAGTCACAGGCGACTATCGCACTATTGGCACTGCCACATTCGGTAGTACTTCTAATTGGCAAACTTACAATGGTTCAAGTTGGGCAACCGCCACTGTTGCTCCCTACAATCAGTTATCTAGCACCACTCAAGCTACATCAGGCAGTACTTCAACTGCAAATGTTACGTTGAGTGCGGCCAATACTTTTATCTATGTTGGTCAATTTGTTTCGGGAAATAATATTGTAGTAGGCACAACGGTTGCAGCTATTTCAGGCTCTTCCTTAACGTTATCTCAAGCCCCTTCGGCATCTGTTGCTTCAAATACCACCCTTACCTTTTCATGGAGTTATACTACAGGGACGAATACTTGTACTACAAATAGCACCACTACTGTTACCGTGCCTACTACAAATGGAATGGTGGTAGGACAATATATTACAGGAACGAATATGCCCTCGAATGCAGCTATTGCTTCAATTGTGGATGGCACTACCATTACTATCTCTTCGGCAGCTACTGCTTCGAGTACCACAACGCTTACTTTCTATTCGGCAAGTATTTCTGCTACTTTAGTTTCTACTTCAAACGTAATTACCCTAAGTGCAGCTAACCCAAATATTGTAGTCGGTCAATCGGTTTCGGGTTCTAGCATTCAGCCGGGTTCAAAGGTATTAGCAGTATCGGGCACTACCGTTACCCTTTCTCAAAAGCCTTCGGGTTCGAGGACAACGAACCTTAGTTTCGGATTTTTTACCATACCTAATCTCTACATCAACCACAATGTAACCCTAGATAATAATGTGGCAAATACCATTGGCAATATCTATGTAAATAATAGTGCAAAATACTACTCGGCAGGTGCTGCTAGTATCTCGCCAATTAATGCCACTTTCAGTATCGGTGTATCGGGCTATGGTGTTGCCCTTACCTGCGGCACGCTTAATATTGCGGCAAATGCAACAATCATTGAAACAAATATTGCTGCTGCCCAAACAAATACGGTTACCCTAAATGGGGGCGATGGTAGTAATGTGATTTTTAATAACGGCACACTCGACTTCACGACAAAGGGTTCAACTGCAACGAATATCACTTTTGCCACTGCCAACCTCAATAGCAATGCAAATACTGCCGTAAGTGGTTCGGGTTCTTTTGCCTTCAATAATATTACTGTATATATGGGTTTCACAGCCGGAAATGTGGTGGATATGCAATCTGTTTTCACGATGGCAACTGCTTCTACCACTCAAACCCTAACCCTATCTTTTGGTACTTTCAAGATGAGTAGCGCCTCTACGATTACTCCTATAGGTAGTACTGCTACTACATTTGGTGCAACTTCACAGATTG
>CANCKV010000448.1 GCA_947378615.1 Chitinophagaceae bacterium
GGCATTATTGATTTAGGCATCATTAGGGCGCCATTGAAATCACCTAATGTAGATACAAAACTTTGGTTTAGGGATAGTTATTCTGTTGTATTTAATAAGCAAAGTGTCAACCTAGAATCGGAGGATGATATTCATAACTTAAAGGATGAGACGTTTGTATTTTTCAATAAAGATTATGCACCACATTACTATGAGTCGTTGATTGAGATATGCGCACACTATGGATTTGCTCCTAAGGTTGTACATGAATCAAATAATATATCCTCAATCATTCAGTTGGTAAAAAACGGATTAGGGGCATCAATTGTTCCCACTAATATTTTGAAGAGTCATCAGTATCCTGAAATTGGATTTATTGAATTGAAAAAAGAGAATCTATATACAGATGTATTAATTGCAACACAAAAGGGAAAAAAATCTGAAATAACAGAAAGTGCTATTGAGTTTTTGCTTAGATAATCTAGTAACGAAACAACAATCGAACTTTTGTTATTTAAAATGAGGAAGTACAAATAATTTGAACAATACGACCAAAATACCAAATAAGAAAATGAAGATCGAAAGACGATTCATGCCATCCATCATTTTCATGAATTGAGACCGTTCCTCTTTAGGATCTCGTTTTTTAAGATAAAGATATTCAGCTATTTGTTTGAAAATACCCATTTGTAAAAATTATATCACTTAGTAAATAATTGAAATGCTGTAACAAATAATTAGTGGTCTAGTAAATTTTAATATCAAGCGATTCCCAATTTTTCAACAGCAGCAATTGCGGCAGCCTGACTTGCATCTTTTTTATTATATCCCTTTCCTACAGAAAGTATTTCTCCATCAAGGACTGTATTGATAATAAAAACTCTTCTAGTACCTTCCAATCGTTCTTCATGCAAATCAAAAGTTAGTACCTTATTATTCTTACTTGCCCAACCAATTAGTTTATTTTTTAGGTTAATATCAATTAACTCTAAATCATCTACAAACATGTGAGGAATGATAATTTGCTTTAAAACCCAAGACTGAGTCTTCTTGTAGCCTTTATCCAAATAAACGGCACCAACAATTGCTTCAAGGGTATTTCCAAAGATGTGACTGTTTTTTAGGGCATTATCCAATTTATTGAACATAGCAATCTTTTTGATGCCCATTTTAACAGCAATATCATTCAATTGCTGTCTATTGACCATCTTACTACGCATTTCGGTTAGAAAACCTTCCCCCTTTGTTGGATAACGCTTGAAAAGATAGTCGGCAACGATAGCACTTAAGATGGCATCGCCTAGATATTCTAATCGCTCATTATTTTCTTCAGCTGATTCCTGAACGCTTCTATGGCTAAGAGCGGCTTTATATATAACAATGTTGTCAGGTTTGATTCCTAATACATTGGTAATACTTTTCTTTAAAGACTTTGAAGCGGAATCTTTTCTATTGAATAAGCGATCTATTACTTGCACAAGCGTTTGTTAAGCTTTGTATTTTTTTACTATAACGCAAGCATTATGTCCACCGAAACCAAACGTATTACTTAAGGCTGCATTTACGATACGCTTTTGTGCCTTGTTAAAAGTAAAATTCAATTTTGGATCTAATGCAGGATCATCTGTAAAGTGATTGATAGTAGGTGGAACAATATCGTGAATAACACTTTTGATACAAGCAATTGTTTCTATAACGCCTGCGGCACCTAAGCAATGTCCTGTCATCGATTTTGTACTACTGATATTCAGGTTATAAGCATGTTCACCAAATACTTGCGTGATAGCCTTTGTTTCAGCTATATCACCTATCGGAGTAGAAGTTCCATGAGTATTGATATAATGAATATCTTCAGGTTTCATTCCTGCGTCAGCAAGTGCTGCGATCATCACATTTTTAGCACCTAATCCTTCAGGATGTGGAGCAGTCAAATGATAGGCATCGGCAGTAGCACCACCACCTGCGATTTCGCAATATATCTTAGCTCCACGTTTGATGGCATGTTCGTATTCTTCTATCACTAATACACCTGCTGCTTCTCCCATTACAAAACCATCCCTATCCTTATCATAAGGACGACTAGCTGTTTTAGGATCATCATTACGTTCGCTCATTGCCTTCATAGCATTGAAACCTCCTACACCTGCTTCACCAATTACAGCTTCGGAACCTCCTGTCAATACTACATCCGCTTTACCTAATCTGATTGTGTCGTAAGCAGAAATAATACCATTTGTACTACTTGCACAGGCACTTACCACTGCATAATTAGGACCACGGAAACCATGACGCATTGAAATTTGTCCAGCTGCAATATCCAAAATCATTTTAGGAATGAAGAAAGGATTAAATCGAGGAGTACCATCACCACTTGCGAAATTTTGGACTTCTTCCTGAAAAGTGATTAGTCCACCAATTCCGCTAGCGAAAATGACTCCTACCCTATCAACGTCAACATTATCTTTATTGATTCCTGCATCTGCAACAGCCTGATCACTTGCCACAACTGCTATTTGAGCAAATCTGTCCAATTTACGGGCTTCTTTGCTATTCATATACTGTGTGGGATCAAAACCCTTTATTTCACAGGCAAAGCGGGTTTTAAATTTTGAAGCATCAAAATTCGTAATCATGTCTGCACCTGATACCCCATTTACTAGATTATTCCAAAAGTCATCAACGTTATTACCTAATGGAGTCAATGCTCCAATGCCTGTTACTACTACTCGTTTTAATTCCATACAGATTAAAAACCCTTTTAAGTGAAAATCCGCCAATATGATGGCAAAAGCCCCAAAACTGGCGGATTATAATATTGCTTCGATGATTTCTCTTACTTAGCGTTTTCTTCTAAGTAAGCTACTGCTTGACCCACTGTTGTGATAGTTTCAGCTTGTTCATCTGGAATTGAAATATTAAATTCTTTTTCAAATTCCATAATTAATTCAACGGTATCTAAAGAATCAGCACCAAGGTCATTTGTGAATGAAGCTTCGTTTGTTACTTCTGCTTCATCTACACCTAATTTGTCCACGATGATTTTCTTTACTCTAGTTGCGATGTCTGACATTGTAGTATTTTTTTTTAGTTACGGATGCAAAAATATAGTTTTTGGCAAAACAGCAATACTTTATATAAATTTTGTTTACGAATAAGTCAATTTTCTTTCAATCTTTGCCAAATAAAGCTCATTTTGCTGCTTTTCTTAGACTAATTTCACAAAAAATTATTTATTTTTTTTAAAATGGAACTCAAAATAATTGATTACGGAGGTATTGAATACCAAAAAATGACAGATTTAAGGACAAAAATTCTTAGAACTCCTCTCGGATTGACCTATACAGAAGAATATTTACTGCGTGATAAAGACGATATATTAATGGCTTGTGTTGAAGATGAAGAAATGATTGGTTGTTGCATTTTGACAATTATTGACTCTTCTACAATTCAATTGAGACAAATTGCTGTTTTAGAATCATTTCAAAATAAAGGGATAGGCACTCGTATGGTTGAATATTCTGAAAGGATTGCTAAAGAAATGTCAATTCATAAAATAACACTTCATGCTAGAAAGGTAGTCGCCGACTTTTATTTAAAACTAGGATACCATATAGAAGGGGATGAATTTGTAGAGGTAAACATTCCACATTTACAAATGACAAAAGTGCTTGATTAACTCATCTTTATATGCTTTTTAAATTTATCTAAAAGTCTACACTTCTTCTTCTAAACCATGAATTGAGTTTCTGATACACTTCTGAAATACTTTTTCCAGAAAATTCTTTGGAATCTTCCATTTCAATAGAAATAAATGAATCAATGATTTCACTCTTTAGTTTCAAAACAACTGGTTTTAATGGACGAAC
>CANCKV010000449.1 GCA_947378615.1 Chitinophagaceae bacterium
TTAGTGATGAAATATGAGTGAAGAATGTGTGATGAATTATGATTTTTAGGGAGTGCATCACAGATAAATGGAATATTAGCAATGAGGAAGGAGGAGAGGATTTAAGTAATTATGGAGATTATTGATATAAAACATGAAATAAAACATGAAATAAAAAAAGTGATAATTGACGTTCAATTTATTTGCCCTTTTTGTCTATAGGTAGTTATGGAATTTTCACTATTAACAAAAAGAGTAGGATGTCAATAAAATGACAACCTACTCTTTTTAAAATTGAGTTATGTTACGTGGATTAATTCTGTATGTTAATCCTACTACTAATTACTTCAACATTATTATTTTACATCTTTAATATTCCTGAGTACTAATTCTGCAGTTGTATTAAAGTTTGTACCATATCCGGTGTAAGACTTAGCAGTAGTTGGCAGTGCAGTCTGACTAAAGCTTGCAGCAGTTGCTGTATAAAGAGTTGTTGTTCCGCTAGCATCCGTCAATACCTTATTACCTTGGAAAATTCCTGTTGGTACAGTCGCGTTTAAAATGGTTACCAAAGTACCTTCTGTTTTGTTACTTACCAAAGGAGCAGACATGAGCGTATTAAATTCAGCTGTAGTAAGAATTTTTGGTGTAACTACTTTTCCAGAAGCAATTAGAGTAGCGGATGCAATGGCACCTGAGCTTAAACTAATTTCAGCAGCTCCTTTATAAGGTAGTAATTTACCACCTGTAACATCTATAGTAACTGAATCACCAACATTTAAGAGAATTGGCACAGGTCCAAAATATAAATCAACTCCACCTGTTCCATCTTGTAAAATCAAATTTCCTGAAGCTGTATTTCCGTTAGACGCATCAGAAATAACCACACCTGTTATTAAAGTACTTGGTAAAATAACACCACTTGTACTGCCATCATACAACGCTCTAATAGCAGCAATCGAAGTGATATTTGTTGGTGGTTCACCACTAGTTCCATCGCAACGAAGACCTGTGAATTTAATATCTGCAGTATCTCTTAGAACCAATTCAGGTGTAGAACGATAAGGAATATATATTGCAGTAATTGAACCTTTACCACGTGGGGTTTTAGCTCCAGCAAAAGTAGCATAACCACTCGTATAAACTACAGTTTTCGTCGTTGTACCTGGGCAATCTACGATATTACGACTAACTGAACTTTTGCCAGCAGTTGTGTCTGAATATAACAAGCCTTTGTCGGAATTACTAAACTGAACATCATTTATTTTAACTACTGTGCTTTGTAAGCTATCATTGTTTAAAGTTCCTGCACCTGCAGAAGAAGCATAACTGTTTAGTTGTGCAATAGTTAGTTCACGAACATTGACTTTGTTACCAATACCTCCTTTTTGGATATAATTATCAAACAAAGGACTAGGAATACCCGCTAAGGTTGGATTGTAAGGAACAGAATTATCTATTACGCCTAATTGAACAGTCGCATTATAATCACTTATAAACAACCCTTTACACTTAATGTAAATTTGCCTTCCAACAGGATAATCAATATACAAACTATTACCATCCATCTTCACAGCGATACCCCAATTAAGAGAATCTTGAATATACATGGCCTTGTAAATATTACCTGTACGGTCGTCTCCTACCACTACTGCTTTGATAACAATATCATCGGTTATTAATTCAAATCCACCACTTTTATGTTTTGCCCTTAATGCTTTAATACTAACTAGCTTTTTTTCTAGAGTCGTATCTATCAAATTTCCTGTTGTAGAGGAAGGTGGTTCATCAAACTTTTTATTACAAGAAATTATCATAGTGCTTAAGAAAAGCAACATAAATAGTGTGCTGTAGCAAATAAATTTTGTATTCTTCATGTTTGTAATTTAAAATTTAGTGTTATTAATTGTTTAGAAGCGTAAAGTAATATTAAGTGAATAATTTAGTCCGTAAGCATAATAATACTTGGGAGGGAACTTATTTGTATTAAGATTAGCTAAATCAAATCGAAGTTGTTCACCACCACCAGTAACAATATTCTTATTGTTGGTAATATTATCAATTGTTGCATTTATTAATAAGAAAGATGTTCTATTTAAGAAATGCCTAGGCATTTTCCAAGAATATCCTGCATTAATGTCAACTGTGTATTGTGGTGTCATTCTTTGTTGTCCTAAAATATCGTTCCACAAACCTGAATAAGGAACTACATCAGAAACCGCTAAAACTGTTCTTCTCAACGGATTGAAATTAGCCCACATTTTATTGAAATAGTTACTAGTCAATTGAACATACCAATATTTAGGAGATCTGTATTGTAAACCTAAACTATAGGCTTCTTGTGGTGTATTTGGAATTCTATAGTTTTGGGTATAAATGATATCCTTGGAAAGAATACCAGCTGTATTATCACTAACAACCACTGCATTTTGGCGACTATCATAATAGTATCTTCCTATAGAAGCCGCACCATGCAATGTTAAATGAGGAACTACATTCACGTCCACACCAATTTCAGTACCATAATGTACTTTAGCAATATTTGACATCGCATAATTGGTAAACGTATAATAATCGTCATTGAAGAAATTAATGATATTCATTTGATCCGCAAAACGAGTATAATAACCTCTTACCCTTAATTTCACTATTGGAGAATTCAATACATAACCCGCTTCTAAGCTTGTAATTTTTTCATTAGTAAGGTTATCCTGAACTTGATCTCTTGTTCTAGGAGAAATAAATACATTTTTAAAATCAGGTGCCTTTGTTTGGTAACCACCATTAAAATAAATATAATGGTTCCAGCTAAATTTATAAGTAACGCCTCCTTTTAAACCATAGTTATTAAAATTGTAGACTGCTGACTTGCCAAGAGAATTGTCGGGATAAAGTCCTGTTTGTGTATTGCCATATCTCCAAAACTGTGTATTAGAAAGTTGTCCTGCAACAAATAATTCAAAATCTTTCACTTTAAAAATTGCATTAGACCATGTCTCAACTTTATTGATATGAATATCATAATCATAACTGTATTGATCGCCAACCTTACAAATCTTATTTGGAGTTAATAAATTAGATTGAGCTACAGAAGGATTGGTTGGGAAGCTTTGAATGGCGAATTGAGACAAGTCCACAAAATATTGACCACCTAATAAATCATCAATTTTCTTATAGTTTCTATCATTCTGAGATTGATACACAAATCCTGCAGCAAATTCTATCCTGTTTTTAAACCTTTTATTATAGGTAGAGGTAAAATTGACCTTATGCATATTTGTCACATACTCACCTAACACATAGTTTGAGCGTTTCCCGCTTACTGTTTGTCCTGTAACACCATTAACAGTTGCATTTGAAATTACATCTTGATGTGCACGATTTACATCATAAATATTTTGCCAATTTATCTGACGACGGTTTACGTCACTCAATAATTGTTGACGAATAGCGGCTGATGCTGCAGGATCATCTGCGTAGTAGCTAGGCAGATATTTGTAATAATCAGGTGAAGGGTTTGCTGCATTATACCAATCTAAGGTGGTAGAACCTCTATCACCAAAGCTTATAGATGCGGCATTAACTAAAGATGAACTATTATCAAACTTAGTTTCATCGGTTAAAATAATATAAGGTTGATTAGTTTTCAAAACATTGGCGTTCCTCTTTTTTCCAGCTTGGTAACCCCATCCAGAATTATAATAATGTCCACCACCTAAAGAATCCATTTCGGCAACTGAACTTCTTTGTCCACCGGTTTCAGTAGGAGCCCCAAATACAACTAATGATAATATTCTTTTTTGACTAATCTTTTTATCTACACCGATGAAATAACTCCAACCATTGTAATAGGTTCCTTCAATAT
>CANCKV010000450.1 GCA_947378615.1 Chitinophagaceae bacterium
GGCTTTTTATTAACAGGAAGTAAAAAACGTGATGCCTTAAGTAAATGGCGTAAACAAAAGCGTGATTTGAGAATTGCAGAGGCACTAAAAAGAAATAGTCAGCCACTCAATTTGAACGACTTCGAAAGGATTACAGGGCGTTTGGTTTCGATGTTAAAGAGGGTCTCTGTAAATTATACCGAAGGTTACTCAAGTCGTATTCCTGGATATATGGATAGCACTCGATTCTTAGGGCAAGATTGGAGTACGAATCAACCTGGATTGGATTATGTGTTCGGACGACAACCGGATCCTACATGGCTAAGTAACAAGGCTGCTTTGGGATTATTAAGTAGGGATAGTAATTTTAATAATCTATTTAGACAGAATTTCTCACAGAAACTAAGTATTACGGCTCAATTTGAACCCATCAAGGACTTGAAAATTGATTTGAATATTGATAAGACTTTCAGTAAGGAATATACTGAATTGTTCAAGGATACTCTAAATATGGGGAATCCTCAGCACCTTAGCCCTTATGCAAGTGGAGGATTTAATATTTCTTATGTGGCTGCCTATACGATGTTTAGGAGTACGAATCCCAATGTGGTGTCAACCACCTTTAAAAACTTTGAGGCAGCTAGACCAATCATTTCAAATAGGGTGGCACAATTAAACCCTTATTGGCAGAATTCTTGGGCTAATACGCCTAATTCTAAAGTAAATGGATATTCAAATGGATATGGAAGATATTCTTCAGACGTTTTGATACCAGCCTTCCTTGCTGCTTATACTGGAAAGAGTCCGAGTACGATTCCTTTAATAAATAATAGTTATAAGTCAATAAAAACCAATCCATTTGCGGGTATTCTGCCAATGCCTAATTGGCGCTTAACCTATAATGGATTAGCGAAGCTGCCATTTTTGTCAAATACCTTCAGTCAAATTACTATTACCCATGGATATACAGGTAATTTGAGTATGAACAGCTTTACAAGTTCTTTAAATTATCAGGATACTTCTAGATGGAGTGCACCTAGCTTCTACGATACTATCAGTCATAATTATGTACCTTTTTATCTATTCCCGAATGTGACTATCCAAGAAAACTTTGGTCCACTGATAGGAATAGATGCCACAACAAAGAGTTTGATTAATGTAAAATTCGAATACAAAAAGAGCCGGACATTAAGTTTGAGTTTGGTGGATTATCAGTTGAGTGAAACTAACAGTACTGAAATCGTCTTTGGTGCAGGATATGAAATTAAAGACTTCAAATTGCCATTTTCAGTTCCATTCATGGATGGTAAAAAGAAAGTGAACAGCAATTTAAAGTTTAGGGTTGATGTATCTCAGAGAGATGATGCGACTACAAATAGTCAATTGGATCAAGCAAATACTTATGGAACAGGAGGGCAAAAAGTAATTACAATTCAGCCTTCTATTGACTATGTCTTTAATAAAAGAATTGATGCAAAACTCTTTTTCGATCAACGGAGAGTGACTCCTTATATTTCAACATCCGCTCCTACTATCAGTACAAGGGCAGGATTACAGATTAAAATAGGACTTGGTCTATAACAATCTACAATAGAAATAAAAATACCGATTTGTTAAGTCAATTTTATCTCTATGTCAAAGATTTAATATGGAATTTGGCATGTGTCAATTACTACACAGACTGTGCTTATATAGCGATAACTTTTATATAACACCTTATTTGTATTTATAAATCAAATATATTTAACCCTTAAATAATTAAATATGCGACCTATTGCTGTCACCCCTTATGCACAAGAATGTTGGAATGCATTGTCTATTCCAAATCTGATTGATAAGATTGCTATCGCTTATAAACAGCTGCGTAAGGAAGGTGTTCCAGAAGTTTCCATTGTGATTCCTGCCTACAATGAAGAAAAAAATATATTGCAAACCCTTTATTCACTCACAAATAATGTGACAGACAAGGTAGTAGAAATTGTTGTTGTCAATAATAATTCTAAGGATAAGACAGAAGAATTGGTATTATCTACCGGTGTTAGGTGTGTTTTAGAAACAAAACAAGGAATTACTGCGGCTCGTAATGCAGGTCTTGCTGCTGCGAATGGCAAGTATATTTTGAATGCAGATGCTGATTCTATTTATCCAAAACATTGGGTAGCAGAGATGATTCGTCCATTTGATAATGACCAAAATGTTGCTGCTGTTTATGGTCGTTTTGCTTTTATTCCAATTGGAAAAACGGGGAGAATCTCCTATTTTTTTTATGAATACTTTGCTGATTTAAATCGTTTTATTAATAAAAAAATAAAAGATGAAGCCGTCAATGTCTATGGATTCAATTCCGGATTTAAGAGATTAGATGGTATAGCTGTGGATGGTTTTAATCATCCGAAAGGGGCGAATGAAGATGGGTTTCTTGCATTGAAACTTAGGGATAAGGGATATGGTAAATTGTTTGGGGTAACAGATATTAAGGCTTTAGTTTGGACAAGTGATCGAAGAATTGAGTTAGATGGAGGATTATGGAAAGCTATCTTCACTAGGTTAAAAAGAGTCTTTTTTAAAGTAGATAACAATAGGACTGATTTATAGAACATCTAGTAATATGGTAAATAATAAAATTCGCTTGATGATGTTAATAGAGTAAGGAATCTTTTTTGATTATATTAAATTGAGAAATGATTTTTTCACCTTTGATTCTTCTAATTTTTATTGTTTAAAACATGGTTATTTATGCATAAATAATTCAATTGTATTACCAAAAAGGAAGACTTTGTCTTTTGCAAAATCTTCCTCTACTTTTAGATATTGACATTTGTATCAATAGAAAATATCTGCATCTACATACTCAGACTTTTTTTTTATAACCTTTTAGCCGTTCTTATTCACCAGCAATAATTTTGAATGCCAAACTAAGATCACTAACAACACCCTCACCTTCAAGTATGTAATAGACATAATAAGCTGTTCCAGGAATAAGATTTGTAAAAGATTTAGTACGTTTTCCATTTAAGTTAAGCACATAAGGAGGCACACCTACCCCTGTTAATAATAACAATTGACCATTGAGGTTAGTAATTACATTGGCAGGTAATGGACTTCCCTGAACAAGAATTGCATGATACCTGACTCCTTTTACAAATGGTTGACAAGAAGTGGTTAATTGACCAATATTGCCCGACTTTCCCTTTACTCCAGTTGCTTTTGCACCATTTGTAATCAATGATCCAGAACCGATAAGTTGACCTGTGAACGGCAATGTACTATCAATCAAAATATCAACGTTTCCTTGTGCAATTTCATCAACATAATTTGCGAACAATAGGAGTCCATCAAGTAATGCCGCTTTAGCAGCATCATTTGCTCCTTTCATTGATCTTCCAATTACCCGGTAGGAAGTTCGGGAATTGATATAATTGGTTATCAACGTACCAAATGCAATTGCAGTCATCGGTATTATTCCTACAAAAATAGTGAGATAGGTAACAAATATTGCCTGTTTCATTTCCTCAGCCCTTGCATCAATTTCACGTACTTTCAATGCTTTAATCTTTGTGCGATTTACTTTAGCCTTTGCCATCATTTTCTTTTTTAATAATTAATAAATAGTTTGAAAACGATTTTATACCATTTATATCTGCCTATCAAATGATTAATGTACTTTTTTAATTCAATCTGATACATGGCAATATTGTTCGTTTATCAGATGTAAAGGTGGATGTACAAAAGCAAGGATTTGTTAATGTCAATAGGTGTTTTCACCTATATACAGACTGAGGCGATTCATGCTAGCCAAAGACCCTACACCCAGCATGGTCGCGTACCGTACACGTTAATGGTATAAACGATTTATACGATTTT
>CANCKV010000451.1 GCA_947378615.1 Chitinophagaceae bacterium
GACAAAGCTTATTGATTTTAGCCAAAACTTGCATGCTAATACTGAACCTTTGAGCATTGTTATTAAACCTTTGTATGCTTGGACTCATCTTTGCGAGGCAATCCTGAGTCTTTGTACTCAAATACTGAGGCTTTGTAGTCTCGGAACCATTCTTTGTAGGCTTGAATTCAAACTTACATGCATGAATTCATCCTTAATTGGTCATTTTCTGAGTCTTTGAATGCTCTCATCAAACCTTTGTTTGCTCTCATCAAGCCTTTGGTTGGTCTCATCCAAACTTTGTTTGCTCGGATTTATTCTTGGGTGTTCATTTTTGAGACTTGGAATGTTCTCATCGAAGCTTTGTTTTCTCGCACTTATCCTTGCTTGATTTGTTTGAGCTTTGATTGGTCATTTTGTAAAACTTTGTGCCTCGAAAGTTTAAGCTCAAAGACTTTCCAAGGTTCAATATCGTTAAGGAATCTTAACTATAAAAAAGGCTTGTATTTTTGGTATAGTAGATATTTTACATTATTAGCCACCTTAGCTCAGTTGGCTAGAGCAATTGTTTCGTAAACAATAGGTCATGGGTTCGATTCCCTTAGGTGGCTCTTGAAAAACAGTTTATTATTGAATTGTTGCATTAATTACCCTTGTGTTTACTATCTTATGCAACAACTTTCAATATATTTTTAATTTTATGAGCTTTATGTGAAAGTTCGGCATAGTCATTTGCAAGTACAGTTACATGCCCCATTTTTCTTCCTGGCTTTGTATGTGTCTTCCCATAAAGATGAACAAAGGCATTATTCATTTTGAGTACTTCATCGAGTCCTTCATAAACTGCCTTACCAACATGCCCCTCTTCTCCAATAATATTGACTATTGCTGAAGGAAGAATAGGTGCTGTATTTCCTAAAGGAAGTTGTAATAATATCCGCCATAACATATCGTATTGACTCGAAAAATTACCTTCAATCGTATGGTGTCCGCTATTATGAACCCTCGGTGCCATTTCATTCACTAATACATCATTCTTTTTATCAATAAATAATTCTACTGCAAATATTCCTGCACTCTTCAATTCCTTAACTGCCTTGATTGCTATTGCTTCAACTTTCCAAAAAACTTCTTTAGAAATAATTGCAGGTGACACCTGAAAGTCAAGCAAATTATAACGGGCATCAAATACCATTTCAGCAGGCGGATAAACAGCTAATTCCCCATTCTCATTCACTGCAACAATTACGGCAATTTCTTTATGTATAGAGACTATTTTTTCTAAAACGGAAGGGCTGTCAAAGCCATTCATGATTTCCTTTTCTTCCTTGATTAATTGAACCCCTTTTCCATCATACCCTCCCTCTCCTATCTTGTGTACAGCTGGAAGAAAGTTACTGTGTAATTTTAGTTCGGATAATGATTGTGTAATTACAAATTCGGAAGTGGGAATCTGATGTTGCTTATAAAATTGTTTTTGAGTTACCTTATTTTTAATAATCCTTAATGCCGAAGAAGAAGGATATACTCTAACCCCTTCACTTTCAAGTTTCTCTAAAGCATCTACATTAACCGATTCAATTTCAATAGTTATGGCATCTAATTGTTTACCAAAATTATAAACAGTTTCAAAGTCTTGTATATTCCCTTTCGTAAAATGATGGCATAAATGAGCCGCAGGGCAATGTTCATCATTTTCCAAAACATAAGTATCTACCACATAATTAATACCTGCTTGTAAAAGCATTCTACCTAACTGTCCTCCACCTAAAATCCCGATTTTCATAAATAAATTCCTTTAATTAAATGACGCTAAATCCTTTAATGAAATTCTATTCTCATAGATTGCCTTACCGATGATTACTCCCTTACATCCAACTTCCTTCAATTGATAAACATCATCAATTATTGCAACGCCACCACTTGCTATCAAATGTAAATCAGGTGTTTTTTCTAATATTTTTTTATATAAATCAGTAGCAGGTCCTTCCAATTTACCATCCTTACTCACATCTGTACAAAATATTTGCTGAACTCCTAACTGTAAATAATCTTCAATGAAGTCGTAGATATTTATATGAGTTGTTTCCAACCAACCTCCTATTGCAATCATTTCTTCTTTTACATCTGCACCTAACAAAAACTTATCTGCCCCATAAGAAGTTAGCCAACTAACAAAAGTTGCTTTGTCTTTTACAGCGATACTACCTACCGTAGCGAATTTAGCACCTGATGCAAATACAATATCTACATCTTCCTTCGTTTTAATCCCTCCTCCGAAATCAATAATAAGGTTAGTTTGCGATGCAATGCCTTCTAATACCTTCCAATTCTTTACAGCACCCGCTTTTGCACCATCCAAATCAACCAAATGTAAACGGGAAAATCCTGCCGCTTCAAATTCCTTCGCAACTTCAATCGGATTCTCATTATAAATAGTCTTCTGACTATAATCTCCTTGAGTAAGCCGTACACATTTCCCATCAATCAAATCAATCGCAGGAATTATCTCGAATACCCCTTTATTATTTACTTCCATCTAATAATTATTTATACTAAGACCTGACAAGTCCCGATTAGACCTGACAGGTTTTTAAAACCTGTCAGGTCTGAAGATTAAACCAATTCAATAAAATTTTGTAGTATCCTCTCTCCTACCAAAGAAGATTTCTCCGTATGAAACTGAACTCCATAGAAGTTATCTTTATGAAATGCAGCACTGTAAGGTTGAACATAATTTGTCGTAGCAATAGTATATTCATTAATCGGCACATAGTAACTATGAACAAAATAACAATAACTATTCTCATCTAAACCCTGCATTAAAGGTGATTTAAGGTTAAATAAGGTATTCCAACCAATTTGAGGAACCTTCTCACTTACTTTATTTGTTGGCTTAAATAGCTTTACAGGTTGATTTATTATTCCTAAGCAGGTCGTATTGTTTTCTTCTGAATAATCACAAAGCAATTGCATCCCTACACATATTCCCAATACAGGTTGTTTCAAATCCTTGATAAGTAAATGTAGATTATTCTCTTTGAGACTATTCATAGCGCTACTCGCTTCGCCAACTCCAGGAAAAATAACCTTATCAGCAGTCAAAATCTCTTCATGATTATCCGTAACATTTGCAGCTATTCCAATCCGTTCCAAAGCATATAATACACTCTGTATATTACCTGCATTGTATTTAATAATCACCACCTTATCGCCTTTGTCAGCCTTACTATTACACATTGTTTCCTTATTCTAATTTAAATATTATTCGCTCCCTTGAATCAAATAATGTTTTTTATACAAATAGTTCATATTACTTGAAAAACCCCAATCTAATTTATTTGTAAATTCTAATATTTCTTTACATCTAGGCTGAAAATCACTATATAACTGATGCTTCTCTATTAATTTTAGTGCTCGTTCAAAAGCATTTTCAGCAGATGTATAAGTAGCCACTTCCACATCCCATACAACTCTTATATATGTCATTACAATCTCAACCCTATATAGAATAATATCTATTAAATCGATTGGGAAAACAGAAATCTTTGCAAAATCATCTATTATCTTCTTTACTACAGCGGCCCTTCCCTTTGCATATCCCTTATCAGGATTATATTCCTTTTTAATCTTCGCTTTTATCTCATTGACAATAGTGGAAGTATCTTCACTCAACTCAATATCATAATAAGTTTTTACCTCTTTAAACTTACTATATAGCTTTTCAACTTCTTTTTCAAGCTCTTCTTTTGTTAAATTAACCAAGTACTTGGTTAAATCCTTCTTAGATGCCATTTTTAATTACTATTATATATCAGTGATTTTAAATGATTGATTTTCAAATTTAGAA
>CANCKV010000452.1 GCA_947378615.1 Chitinophagaceae bacterium
TAGAATGGTTAGAAGCTGTAAGCGTTTCTTCTCGCCCCCACTCAACGAGTTCAAGTAAGTATATTGCTTTTCGGGAGTGAATAAGAAGAGTTCCAAAAACTGTGCGGCACTCAAACTCCCCCCGTTTGCTAAGGGAAAGGTTTCAGCAAAACTCCTTACATATTCAATCACCCTGACATTCTCCTTTATAACTAAACCCTGCTGAGAAAAGTTACCGAAAATGATGGTATCCCCTACGTTTATCTTCCCACTATCAGGCTTTTCTAACCCTTGAAGTATATTCAGAAACGTAGATTTACCCACGCCATTTTTCCCAATCACTCCAATCCTTTCCCCTTTACTAAACGTATAATCAAATCCCTTCAATATCGGCAGGCTTCCAAAACTTTTATACACTTTCTTCACTTCTAACACCTTCCCTCCTATCCTACTCATTTTCACTTGTAGTTGTAGTTGCGTATCCTCGAGTTTTTGCTTTGCCTTCGCCTCTATTTCATAAAAATTATCCTGACGGCTTCTACTTTTTGTACTTCTTGCCTTCGGTTGTTTGCGCATCCATTCAAGTTCCTTTCGATATTGATTTTTAGCCTTATCAATAGTAGCCAATTCACTCTCAATTCTCGCCGCTTTCTTCTCCATGTAGTTTTCATAATCCCCTACATAAGTATAGATATTCTCTCTTTCCAATTCCCATATCTCTGTACAAACGGCATCCAAAAAATAACGGTCATGCGTTACTAATAGTAGGGTGATATTTTCTTGGGAAAGATAATGTTCCAACCATTCAATCATGTTTACATCCAAATGATTGGTAGGTTCATCCATCATCAATAGGGTATGTTGATGTTCAAATCCAATATCTATGAGTGTTTTGGCAAGGGCAGCCCTTTTACGTTGTCCTCCGCTCAAATTACTTACCTTATTTTGAAGATGATGAATATTTAGTTTACTTAATATCTGATGCACTTTCGCCTCATAATCCCAAGCACCTAACTCCTCAATTTGACTGATACATTCTGTAATGACTTCTGCATCATCAGCCTCTAAGGCAGCTTCGTATTTTCGCATCACACTCATAATTGGGTGATTGCTCGAAAATATATTTTCAAGTACTGTTTTATCTTCATCAAACTTAGGGTCTTGTTCAAACAAGGCTACTGTTACGCCCTTACTGATATGGACTTTACCCGATTCCTGTACTTCCTGCCCCGCAATGATTCTTAACAAAGTGGATTTCCCTACACCATTTCGGGCGATAAGAGCAATTTTTTCTCCTTCATTTATATGGAATGTGATGTTATTGAAAAGGGGATTAATACCGTAGCTTTTAGTTAAGCCTTCTACCGTTACATAATGCATAGCTGCAAATATAGAGGTTGAGGGGGTAGTGTAGTGTGATGAAATATGATTAGGTGTATAAAAGTTTTTCACTTAATGAGTTTCGTGAAGACACGAACCTCGGCAGTCTGCCGCACGGCGAGCCCTCACGCAGCGAAAAACTTTTATGCACCCATATTATTTATACCACTGATTAAATGATTAGAGTGATTGGTTCTCTAAATTTTAATGAATTTGTGCCTTTATTTATCTACAATCATTTCATCCCTTTGGTATTTTCAGAAGGTTTAAATTATGTAAATCCGTTCCATAAACAAATTACAGCCCTTAAAAAAGGGGAATAAGTTGCTGACAATTACAATAACTCATTGATTTCAAATAGCTATTACGACAAAACATTATAATTACAGCCCAAACTTGTATGCTAATACTTAACCTTTGTGCCTTAGTATTGAAACTTTATATGCTCGGATTCATCCTTACGAGGCATTCCTGAGACTTAGTACTCAAATCTTGAAGCTTTGTATGCTCGAAACTATCCTTTGTATGCCAGGATTCAAATTTGCATGCTCGAATTCATCCTTAATTGGTCATTTCCTGAGACTTTGAATGCTCTCATCAAACCTTTGAATGTTCTCATACAACCCTTGAATACTCTCATACAACGCTTGAATACTCTCATACAACTTTAGGTTGCTCGGACTCAAACTTGCATGCTCGAATTCATCTTTGATTGGCCATTATTTGACACTTTGAATGCTATCATCCAAGATTAGTTTGTTCGGACTCAAACTTGATTCGTTAGTTTGAGCCTTGATTTGTAATTTCTTGAAACAATATGTCTCGAAAGTAAAACCTCAAAATTTCTCCCTTTGTTTCATTGTGGTTAGGTAAGGTAAACTAAATAAATGGAGCAATTTTCAGATTTTATACGATTGAAAATATCACAAATATTATAAAGAAAAGGCTCAACACACAGCGAGAAATGAAGGGGTTCATGTTTCTGGTTATATAACTTATAGAAAAGACGAAAGGCTACCACAATAGGCACATAGTATGCTACTTCGTAGAATTGGGAACGACTTAGTGAAATGATGTTTTCATTGCTCAATTTATTTATTCAACATTCCTAAGGAAGACAAATAGGCTCACATAGAAAGCACCTAGCTTTTTCTAATATTTCATACAATAGCTGTCATATAGAAACCCTACATTATTGAATTGGAAATGCCTTAGTGATTAGTTATTATAGAAGCTAAATTTATTTATTCAATAATCTTTATTTCAATGAAAACGAAGGACCATCAGGATGATTCGGATTATAATCTAATTTATTTTCTGTTGGGATGACCACTAAATCCATTAATTCCATAGGAACAGCACCTATCAAAGGTTCATCATCACCTGGCAAGATAAATGCATCAGTGATACATTCCCTTTCTTTAAACCATAATATTACAGGACCGACCACATCTAGTTTTCGTTTTGTACCATCGGCAAGGGTCACATCTAATTGTTGCCGTACTCTCAAACCTAATTGCTTTTTAATCGTCTCATTAATGGAAAGTCTGATAGCACCCGAATCTGTCCTAGCATTAACAGTCAAATTCCTTACTTTTTCTTTAGGCAGGTAACCATCTTCACATAATGCCTCATCAGCGTAGTTGAACAATTCAATGGTTGCATATACGAGTCCCATCATAATAATTTTGGTGAAGATAGTGGTATAAAAAACAATTGAGGAAAGAATCGTTTATTTCTCCAATACAAAAACTTGAAGACGATAAGAAGTGCTAAGTAAAAAGAAAAAAGGAAGGTTTCCCCCCACTGGCGCATGGATGATTGGACTGTAGGATACTACGCGAAAATCGGGAACTCGAACAGGACTCCTGTCCTGTTCGTTGCTGTTACTTAATCAGAAAGAAAGAAAGTAGTAGATTTTTGTAATAAAGGGTTAAGTAACGAAAGGCACATGACATGTGCCAGTGGGGGCTATTTTCAAATTGAATTATTTAAAAATTCAATTGTAGAATTTGAAAAGATATAGGATATATTTGTAAAAATAAAAAATGAAAATAGTCAACTATGATTATTCAACTGATGAAAATGCTGAACTATATAAGTTTGTAAGTATTGGACCAAAGGGAAAGATTGTAAAATTAGTTGTTTATACAATAATGCAAGAGGATAATATTTACAACCTAGCTTTTGGTGATTATAATGAAGTGACTGATGCAATAGATGACAAGACAATATCCAATAATAATGACAGTAAGAAAGTATTGTCAACCGTAGCATCAACACTATATGACTTTACCGACACGCATTTGGGCGTTTGGATATTTGCAACAGGAAGTAACAATGCAAGAACCCGCCTATATAGAATGGGAATTTCTGCAAATATTGAAACTATTTTAGGTGATTTTGAAGTATTGGGTTTGATTAATGATAACTGGTACGATTTTGATAAAAAC
>CANCKV010000453.1 GCA_947378615.1 Chitinophagaceae bacterium
GCTACAGTAATCTCAAAAAAGGAGGGTTCAATTCTCTCAATCATTGGGATTATTTTTTGGGTAAATTCTATTACAAATTGTTGTGTACAGATTTGTCCATTCACTTTAATCCTTTCTCGAAAGTCAATTAGGTGAGGTGAAGTATATAATCCTGTTTTATATCCTGAAGTCTGAAGAATTGCTGCGAGGGAATGACTAGTGCTACCTTTTCCGTTTGTGCCAGCTATATGAATTGATTTGAATTGATTTTGTGGGTTTCCTAATGCTTCACAAAGAAGTAAAGTATTGGTAAGATCTTTTTTAATAGCAGCCGAACCAATATGACTAAACATTGGCAGCTTATTAAAGAGATAATCTATTGTTTGGGTATAATCCATAACTTCCTAACGGATAATATTAATGATGAAAAAAGGAAAAGGAATCTTTAATAATGAAGGACGTTTTATGTTCTAAGTTGTACGTGATAAGTAAAAAAGCAAACTGAGTTGTATTGCAAGTTGCTCCAAATATTTTATTTGTATTCCTACTAACTTATAATTCTCTTATTCCCCTCTAAGTTTGAAATTAAAAACAATCGTACCTGTCTCACTATCTGCTGTAGCAGGGGTGAGTTTCAATTGCCTTGCTTTTGCCTCAGCAATTTTCCACATATACTTATTTGGTGTTGTAGTGCCTTTGGGATTAATAGTCACATTTGTAACGTTTCCAGCATTGTCAACAGTTATATCCACGGCGACTTTTCCAGGTTCATTGAAGTCATCTTCAAAATTCGGGTATTTATTAATTTTCCTTCCTGAAAGCCCACTTCTAATACTTACACCACTCTTGCCACTCGGAGAATTGCCTTTATAGCTATCACTATTCGGGTTTCCATTAGGATTTCCTTGATCCCCTCCACCACCTGCTATCCCTTGACTTTTTACCCCATTATAAGTATCTCCTCCATTTCCTCCTGTACCATTCCCCCCTCCATATTTCCCCATTTCTGCTTTTGGCTTAGGTAATGAGGGGGCATTTGTATTTGCTGTCTTCTTATTTTTATTTTCTTCTGTATGAGTGACTTCTTTTTTGACTTTCTCCACTTTTTTGGGTGGATTGTTGATGACAGGAACATCATTTGTTTCATTAGGATCTGCATTGACATTTTGCTGTGATTCAGAATTAGGCAATGAGATTGGATTTGAAATATTATCATCAGTTGCTGCATCCTTAGCGGGATCTCCAGGTAATTGTGGTGCCACATCTCCTGAACCTGTTTCACTATTGCCAAGATTAACTTCTATGCCTGTATCGGCTATAAAAGGAGGTGTTTGTGGCTGAACCCATTGAACATAATAGAAAACAATAAACAATAGCAAGCAAAATACTACTGTTATGATTGTTGCTTTAATATTTTTATTTCTTTCAAAATTCGCGTCCATGAAAATAGTATTATATACAAACCTATGATACAATGAAAGAATTATCATTGATGTTGAAAAGTACAGCTAAATACATTCAAACTTTATTCCAAATGTGGATACTTAAGTTAATTAATCTCTAAATATGGTTAAAGGCTAGGCTTAACTTTTTTTGTCAGAATGACCAAGACTCTTATTTGGATTCACATGATCGCGAATTAATTGCTTTAATTCTTTAATTTCTATAAATCCTCCCGCTTCTTTTCTGTCAAAAACAGGTTGATGATTAATATAAATAGTAAACTTTCCAGAAGTTTCTGATGGCATCAACAGTACTCCCTTAATATCATCAGAGAATGTATATAAAAGTTCCTGAGCTATATAAGCAGAACGCAACATCCAATTGCATTTAGGACAATATTCAATACTTATTGTAGGTTTCATTTAATCCTGATTACAAATAAAAAAAGGAGACCATCCATAGACAGTCTCCAATAAAAAATATGAAATATGAAATACGAAGTATGAAATGTTGTTAAAAATTAGAATTTAAGACTCATAACTCATAACTCATAATTCATAATTCATAATTCATAATTCATATTTATTATTACTAGGCCGTTATTGCTGCGATTCCAGGAAGTACTTTCCCTTCAAAATATTCCAACATTGCACCACCACCTGTACTAACATAGCTTACCTTATCGGCAAATCCAAACTTATTTACAGCGGCAACACTATCACCACCACCCACTAAACTAAATGCACCTAATGCAGTAGCTTCTGTCACGGCAATTGCAATCGCCTTTGTTCCATGTTGGAACTTTTCCATTTCAAATACGCCCATTGGACCGTTCCAAAGGATGGTTTTTGAACGTTTGATTACATTAGAAAATTGCTCAACAGCATTTGGTCCAATATCCAATCCCATCCAACCGTCAGGAATTGAATTGCTTGGTGAGGTAGAAGTATTTGCATCAGCAGCAAAATTATCAGCTACAATACTATCACTAGGAAGATGTATAGTTACCCCTTTTGCTTCTGCAGTTTTCAATAAAGCCACCGCCATTTCTAGTCTATCGTCTTCACAAAGACTCTTCCCAATTTGCCCGCCTTGTGCTTTGAAGAATGTATAAGCCATTCCACCACCAATGATAATATCGGTAGCTCTTTCTAATAAATTTTCGATAATTAATATTTTATCCGAAACCTTAGCACCACCAATGATGGCAACAAAAGGTTTCTCACTCTTATGCATTACTCTTTCTGCACTAGCAACTTCGCTATTCATTAATAAACCAAACACCTTATTTTCAGGAGCAAAATATTTAGCAATAACCGCTGTACTAGCATGTGCACGGTGTGCAGTACCAAAAGCATCATTTACATATACATCACCTAATTTGCTTAGTTTCTCAGCAAACGCCTCGTCACCAGCTTCTTCTTCCTTGTAAAAACGAAGATTTTCAAGTAAAAGAACATCACCGGGTTGCAAACCTGCAGCTAATTCTACAGCAGATTCTCCAATGCAATCATCTGCAAATTGTACATCCTTACCTCCTAACAATTCTCCTAAATGCAAAACGATATGCTTTAAAGAATATTTTTCTTCTGGACCACCCTTTGGTCTTCCCAAATGGCTCATTAATATTACACTACCACCATCATTCAATATCTTTTCTATAGTAGGAATGGCAGCCCTCATTCTATTGTCATCTGTAATAGCTAGGGTTTGTTTGTCTAATGGAACATTAAAATCAACACGGATTAATGCTTTTTGACCTTTGAAATTGTGTTCTGAAAACGTACTCATATATTTTATTTTAATTTAAGAATCTAACCTCTAAAACCTATATTTTTTAAATTGCGAGGGCAAATGTAAAGTAAATAGTTTATGCGATAAGCGTTTTGGTACGATATCATGTTTTTTAAATCAAGAAATTGACCTATGTCATAAAAAATAACGAAATCGATTTTCTTTTGGGCATTTTGATGTAATTATTTTAGAAAAGATCTATTAGTAATAACCTATTTTGATTTCTTCTTTATTAGGTAATTTGATGATTCGTACACATAAAATGAATGTTTTCATTAGAAAGCAATAGGTTCTTGTAGAGACGAGGCATGCCTTTTCTTAAATGAAAATATATTTTGGTTTGATTTTTAAGAAAACCATGTTTTTCAAGTAATCACAAATATTTATCGTTTAAGTTAAAGATTCATTAAGATAGTTTTCTATTGCGGATAACCAAGAAAAGTAAAAGGGGATTTTTTAAAATGATAGATGATTATTATACAGCTATACTAAACCATTTTCTAATTCCAATATAATGTAAATATTGGATTGTCATCTTCTAAAAAATGCAAAAAGAAATTGACTTTATAAAACCTAATAAATCAATTGTCC
>CANCKV010000454.1 GCA_947378615.1 Chitinophagaceae bacterium
ATAAAAAAGGGTGAGGCAATATCTATGTGAGAACATACTACATGAGTTGTTTAGGCACAATTCACTCTCACCCTTTTTCACTTGAAAAAATCAAATTTATTAGTAAATAAAATACACCTATTTTTTAAAATACAAACATAGGAGGCACAATAGGCACATAGTATTTTATTCTAGTCTAGAAAAGAAAACATAGAAAAAAAGTTTCACTTTTTTAAACTCGAGTCTATGTGAACTTAAAGTGAAACGCTTTTTGCTTTAGAAATTGTTTTCTATTTGCCTAATTTGGTAACCATTTTTTAGAAATTTTTGAGCTTGCGTAAGGTGAGTGAATAATAAAGCTTAATCCGGTTCTGTTTAAATATTTCTGCAAAATCATAGCTCATTTCTCGAAGGTCGAACCCCATTTCTTGAAGTGCTATCCATTTTTCTTGAACTTCCAACTCCATTTCTTAAAGTATTACACCCATAGATTAAATTATTACCCCTCATTTCTCATACTTTCAACCGTTTTTCTCATACTTCCAACCGCATTAATTGAAGTGCGAAGTCCATTTCTCTAGGGTCGAACTCCATTTATTTTGCGCTTAAAAGCTAAATCAAAACTTTACTAGGAATAAATAGGTCTGCACAGTTCCACGAATCACGTACAGGCTTTTACCTTGAAACCTATATCTAGCAATTACAATTTTCTAATTACAAATTTTTGACTTCTAACTTATTATTGGATATTCATTTTATTAGCGCTCATTTAGAGAGTAATCTAATTTCACATTTTAATATTTTATAAGAAAACTTTGAATTCATTTTTTTACTACTAGATAACTTCTTTTCAGAAAAGCGTTCCAATGCTACGAAGTAGCATTCCTCTGTGACCTTCTTTTTACTAAAAAATATAAAAAATCTATGTCTTTTCTATGTGTCTATTGTGGTGGTAGCCTTTAGTCTTTTATAGAACTTATATAAATAAGAAACATGAACCCCTTAATTTCACACTTTGTGTTAAAAGCTCCTACTTAGTAACGTTATTTGCATTTTATAATCATATAGTTATGAAATATTTATTTTTTCTTTTCATTGGATTAATCCAAATTAGTTTTCTGTTTGCACAAGGTAGCAAACAACTCATCCCTTCTACAATACAACTTCCTAATGGATGGACACTCACTCCTGCCGGAAAAAATCTTCTATTGGGTGACCTACCCTTAAATATAGCCCTTTCTCCCTCCAAAAGATTAATGGCTATCACGAACAATGGTCAAAGTACACAGAGTATTGAACTGTTTGATGTGAAAGAGGAAAAACTTATAGATAGCATCACAGTGGCAAAAGCATGGTTAGGTCTTGCATTTACCAAAGATGAGAAAAACATTTATGCATCAGGAGGCAACGATAATGTGATTCTTCATTATTCAAACGAAAATAAAAAGCTTCATCTGAAAGACAGCCTTATTCTTGGAACTAAATGGCCGAATAAGATTTCTCCCACCGGACTAACTATTGATGATGAAAAGCATACGCTCTATGTCGTCACTAAAGAAGACAATTGTTTATACGTGGTGGATATGGTTTCCAAACAAACAATCTCTAAAATTCATTTGCCTGCAGAAGGATATACCTGTTTATTATCTCCCAATAAAAAGCAACTCTATATTTCTTGTTGGGGCTGCGGAAAGATATTGGTTTATAATACAGAGAACCGAACAATTGAAAACGAGGTAGCTGTTGGCAGCAACCCAAATGATTTTTGTTTGAATAAGAAAGGCACACTCTTATATGTGGCAAATGCAAATGATAATAGTGTTTCAGTAGTTGATATAAAGGAAATGAAGGTAATAGAAACATTGAATGCAGCCTTATATCCAGATGCTCCTGTTGGTTCTACCACAAATAGTGTGACACTAAGTTCCGACGAAAAGACATTGTATATAGCAAATGCTGATAACAATTGCCTGTCAGTTTTCGATGTGTCAATTCTTGGCAATAGTAAAAGCAAAGGTTTTATTCCTGTAGGATGGTATCCTACCTGTGTGAGGGTGGTTGATAAAAAGATATTTGTGGCAAATGGTAAAGGAGGGTCTTCGATGTCTAACCCGTATGGACCGAATCCTTATAATAAAAAACTGAAACTAGAATTTCAAAGTGGTGACCCAAATAAACCCAAAGAAGTTCAATATATAGGGGGGCTATTTAAGGGTACTTTGAGTATTATCTCTACACCGAATGATAAAGCACTAAGCATTTATTCTCAAGCCGTTTATCACAATACTCCTTATACAAAAAATAAGGAAACATTATCCGAAGGAATAGAAGGGAATCCAATTCCGAGGAAAGTTGGTACTGTTTCGCCCATCAAATATGTGTTCTATATCATCAAGGAAAATAGGACTTATGACCAAGTTTTGGGAGATATAAAAGAAGGAAATGGAGATAATAAGCTTGTGTTGTTTGGTGAGACAATAACACCGAATCTGCATGCATTGGCAAAGGAATTTGTGCTGTTAGATAATTTCTATTGTGATGGAGAAGTTAGTGCGGATGGGCATAATTGGAGTTTAGGTGCGTATGCAACTGACTATTTGGAAAAAACTTGGGTGTCAAGTTACGGAGGCAGAGGAGGTGATTATGATGCAGAAGGCAATCGTGCAATAGCGAATAATAAGAAAGGATTCCTATGGGATTATGCAAATAGGGCAGGAGTAAGCTATCGGACTTATGGTGAGTTTGCAGATGATTTTAAACCGAATATCCCAGTTTTGAAGAATCACTTTTGTCCATTTTACACAAGTTGGGACCAAAGAGTAAGAGATACTACGAGGGTGGGTCAATGGAAACGAGATTTTGATTCTTTATATATCCATAACGCCCTGCCACAACTAAATACTTTACGATTAATTAATGACCATACAGAGGGGCTAAAGCTTGGAAGGCCTTCTCCCTTTGCGCATGTGGCAGATAATGATTTGGCAGTAGGGATGTTTGTTGATTATCTAAGTAAAAGTCCTGTTTGGAAAGAAAGTGTGGTTTTTATTGTGGAAGACGATGCTCAAAGTGGACCCGACCATGTAGATGCACATAGAACAACGGCTTTTGTGGCAGGTGGATTTGTGAAACGCAATTTTGTTGACCATACTATGTATTCCACATCATCAATGCTTAGGACTATTGAACTGATATTAGGTCTTCCACCGATGAGTCAATATGATGCTGCGGCAACTCCGTTGTGGCGTTCTTTTAATGCACAGCCAAATGCAAAAGGGTTTGATGTAAAACCTTTGCAAACAGATATCAATGAAAAGAATGTTCAACATAATGTTTGGCAACAAAAAAGTGAAGGCTTCGATTTCAGCAGAGAGGATATGATTCCTGATAGAGCCTTTACAGAAGTTATTTGGAAAGGGGTGAAGGGAGTTAATGCAATTGTTCCTTCACCGAATAGGGCTGCCTTTATAAAACTGAATCCTAAAGAAAAGGATGCAGATTGAGTAGGTTTTACCACAAAGAAAACAAAGTAGAACAAGGAATACAAGGGCTCTTAATAAATTATGAATAGGTAATAATAGCAATCGTTTAGTTAAGCATATACTAACTAAAAAGGAAGGATTCGCTTTAAGCGAACCCTTCCTTAATTCAATGACTTTAAATTTTATATCCTTGTGTCCCTTGTGGTAAAGAAACTCGAAATTTATTCGTTGATATGAATCCCCTTACAGCCATTTGTCTTAAAGGGATTTGCATCTCCCGTGGTAATATTGACATTCTTCAAGAATATATCTTCCGATTCCTTACACTCAAAACCACTTCCCGAAG
>CANCKV010000455.1 GCA_947378615.1 Chitinophagaceae bacterium
CATTAAGTTTAATAAGCCGCTATGAGAAGTATTCTATTGGTTTCAGAATCATCGCATTGATTCTACTTCGACAAATACAGCTGTGATGAAATGTTTATAGGAGATTTATAAGTAAAATGCAGTAATTCAGGTTAGAATGATTTTTTGAAAACAAGTTAAAAATGTTGAGTGTATAAATTTATTCCATATAAATCAGTCCTTTTTCCCCCTACTACTAAGGGTAACGAATAAAATTATTGTCTTTGTTTGGGGCGGACATTCTGCTTAATAATTGCTTTATTTTAGATTAAAAAAAACTGTATGAAAAAGACATTTACCTTGTTTCTTATTATTACTTGTTCAGTACTTGGGTTAAAAGCACAAAATTTTCCTGTTCCATCCACTGGAAACTTAGTTATTTATCGTGTTGGGGATGGTACAACTACGCTCACCTCTGCTAGTGCGCCTGTATTTTTGGATGTTCGTTCTTTGGGTGCTTCTGGAATAGCACCTGTTGTAAAGACTTTGGCATTACCAACTGATTCTACTACTCTTTCTAATGGTAATCATATTTTTTCTGCATCAGGAACAGGTTCTTCCGAGGGGCTATTGAGCCGTTCCGTCGATGGAAATTTATTAGTTTTTACAGGTTATCAGGCTCCCGTTGGTACTCCAGCCATTAGCGGCACTGCATCTGCATCCATACCAAGGATTGTTGCTACTGTAAATGCTGATGGAATAATAAATACTTCTACTGCCTTATCTGGTTTTTCAACAGCAAGTGGACCACGATGTGCCACTTCAGTAGATGGAAAAAGTTTTTATGTTTGTGGAGGTGCAGGCGGTGTTAGATATGCCCCCATTTTAGGAAAGGATACCTCTATATCTATATTAAGTACACCTACAGCGCCTCGTGCCGTAGTGATTAATAATGGTCAGCTATATGAATCTGCCGCTTCTTTAGGTACAGGAAAAGCAAAAGTGAGTATTGGTGCTATTGGTAATGGACTTCCTACAGCTAAAGCAGCCTTTAAATCTGTTGCTGGAATTGATACGCTTTATAATGGTACTTCTATATTAACCACTACACAACAGTTCGCTTTCTTTAATATCGTTGGTGGAATAGTGCTTTACTTAGCCGATAATGGTAGTGATACTATTCATGCAGTTAGAGGAATTCAAAAGTATTCTTTGGTGGATACGATTTGGAATTATAACGGAACTATTCCGACAAAAAAAGGAACACTTGGAATAACTGGAATTGTCAACGGTAGTTCAGTTGCTATTTTTGCAACTTCTGCATCTAAGTTATTTGCAGCTGTTGATAATTCAGGTTATAACAAACCTGTTTTGTCCGATTCCGCTATCATTATCGACACTGCTGTTGCTAATACCCAATTTAGGGGAGTTGCTTATGTTGAATCTACTTTCACACTTCCTGTAACTCTTAGTTCACCTTTGACTGCATCTGCAAACAATAATAAAACAATCCTATCGTGGACGGTTGCCAATGAAGTAAATGTCAAGTCATTTGATATTGAAAAGAGTATCGATGGTTTAACCTATTCTTTAGTTGGTTCTCTTTTGTCAGCCGGTAATGGTTTTTATTCTTATTCCGACAACAATTCAATAGAGGCGGACGTCTATTACAGACTTAAAGTCGTTGACTTGAATGGAGGCAGCTTTTATAGTAATGTGGCAGTTGTCAACTATCTTGCTGCTTTATCATTAAGTGTTTATCCAAATCCAGTGGGAATCAATACAGTGGTATCGCACAATATTGCTACGCTTGGAGCAACTTTAAAAATCATCTCTGTTGAAGGAAAAACAATTTCAACTCTGCCTGTGAAACAAGGTGCAACAAAAACCATTCTAGATTTTTCCAAACTAGCTAAAGGTGTTTACTTGCTTACTTTGGAAAACAATGGAATTAAGGCAATAACAAGAATCGTGAAGTAAAAATAATTTCAAATAATATAAAGGCATTGTCACTTTCAATGCCTTTATATTAAAACAAACAAACTCTAACTTAATACCTTAATTAGTATGAAAAAAACGTTTACACTCTTTATGATGTCCCTAATTGTTATAATCTCAAAAGGACAATCTGTATTAACACAATGGTTTTGGACTGTAGCAGATACTGCCACTTTTACGCAGGCATCTGTCGGTTCGGGTACACTTTCCTTTATAGGAAATGTGTATGGAGGCTCCGCAGCAAAATGGGCTAGCGGCGTAAAAACAGGCACTTATCGACTAAGTACTACAAATTATCCTATGACAAACGATTCTAGCGGTAGCACAGGAACGGTGTTTTCTACGAGCACTGTAGGTAATTATGGTATCTCTGTTAGGTATTATTTCAAAAATAATAGTGCAGCATCCCGCTATCATCGGGTTAAATACACCACTGATGGAACAACTTGGAATACATTTAAATTGAATGGTTCAAATGCCTTTATAGATAATGTCACTTCAGGAGGTAACTTTCAAATTGATACCGTCAATAACCTGCTTTCTGATTCAGGAAACTCTACAAAGACTTATTTTGGAAGGTTTACACTTGATTTATCAAGTATTTCAGGCGTGGACAATAATCCGAATTTCAAATTCTTTATTACACCTGTTTTCGGTCCAGGGGATACTGCCTATGTACCTGCAAATGCTGCCAAAACGTATTTGGGAGGAAATTCTACTAACGCCTGTTTGCTGAGTTATGATAGTGTAACAGTAATTTCTCAGTCCATTTTCCCTCTGCCAGTAACTGTTTCTGGATTCTCTGCCTCAGTATTCTCAGCTTATGCAAAAATTTCTTGGCATACTGCAAATGAATTAAATATTGCCAATTATGAGTTGCAGAAAAGTACCGATGCACTTTGTTTTATAACTATTAATTCTTCGGTTGCTAATAATAAAGGGTTATGCAATTATAGTATCAATGATGCACTTCCTACAGGTACTTCTTATTATCGATTGAAAATAAATAGTCTAGATGGAAAAAGTAATTATAGTAATGTTATCAGTGTTTCCAACAAACACAGTGACAATTTATTGTCCATATACCCCAATCCTGTACTCAATAGCCTGACACTAATCCACTCAAGGGCAGAAGATAAAGCATTCATAAAAATTAGTACTGCCGACGGAAAAGTGATAACGAATTATGCCGTAGCTAAGGGCGCTACTCAAACGAGTATTGATGTCAGTCATTTACAAAAAGGTAATTATATTTTGTTGTATGAAAACAAGGGAGAAGCAATAGCAACTAAGTTTGTGAAATAGCGAATTCTAATTAAATATAACAAGGGTCAATGCAATATGTTGTCCCTTGTTATATTTTGGCATAAAAATTGAAAAACTTACTAAATAAGAAATTATTTTTTAGAAATGGCTAAGGGTAAAATGAATTTATCCTGTCTTACTTATTAGTTTTAAAAAATAGATATTTGTTCAAAAACGATTGCTTTTTTATTAAAATACTTCTTTTTTGAAAAAAAGTTTTGTTCTTAGGCAACGTTGCCGAATTTTATGGCATCTTTGCCGATATTGGTAAATATTTCATAGCGATATTTTTAAATGAAACAATGAAAATGAGTTTTTAAAGGCGAAATAGTTTTGTTTTTTGGAAATTTATTCTGTTTTTTTGAAGAAGTCGTTTTTTGCTTGTATTTATCTAAAAAGCATTTCTTTTTAACCTTAAATATTTATTTTTTAATTATCAAATTTTAATTATGCGTAAATCTCTATTCACAATTGGTACAGCTATTTTAATTATAGCATTTGCTTCCTCTTCAATTAATGCACCAAAGAAAGTGCATAG